>NZ_PJBR01000003.1:0-62732 GCF_002863625.1 Pseudoalteromonas sp. MelDa3
AAAGGTTCATTACTTAAGCCCAATGCACCTTTACTTTATAAACCGAATACTTTGAGTATTCTTATATTTTTAACTAATTGAATTGAATTAAGTATTTGTTCATAAAGATTCAGTTAGTATGAAGTTGTTCTCCTGTGAATCCCTACGACATATTGTTGTTTTAAGCAGTTTTTGCCAGCTCATATTGAGCTGGTTTTTTTTTGCCTATTTTTTTCCTAAAACCACCTAAGTATTAGCAAAATGCTCATGCTTTACCCTATTATTGCTAAGCTCACTGGGCTAAAAAATTCTTACAACTATTGCTCCTATCTAAATTAGGTCAATTTTAATCCTGAAAAGTCAACGCGCCCTAGTGCCATTCAGCCCTGCATGTTAAAGTTATTACAGTAATTAATTTAATTAGGCGTACCGATGCGTTATTACCTATCTACACTTTTTGTTTGTTTAACTTTTTTTTCGGGCATAGTAAATTCTGCTGAACAAAAACCAGCAGCCCCTACAGCACAACAAGAGCAACAAGCCCTCAAACAACTTAAAGAGTCTATGTTTAAACCGCTAATGGAGCGCTACATACTCGACGAGCTAAAAGCCGTAAGGCAAGATCAACAAAAGCTCCGTGAGGATGTAACTAAGCAAGTTACTCATGCACAGCTTGATACTGCAGATCGCGCGTTAACATACACTACCGATACTATTAATAATGTATTTTTTATAATTACCGCTACGGCTTCTATTTTGGTTTTAGTGGGCTGGAACTCACTACGCGATGTTAAAAACAAAGTAGAAGATATTGTAAATACACGTGTAAGTGTAATTACTGACGAGTATGAAGACCGATTAAAAATTCTTGAAGAAAAACTACGCGTACGCTCAGAAGAAATACTCAGTAACCAAGAGCGTATATCGGTTACCAACGAGGTTCATTCGTTATGGATGCGTGCCAATTTAGAAAGTGATTTTGCTAATAAAATTGAAATATTTGATGAGATTTTAAAACGTAAACCAGAGGATGTTGAAGCCATTGCTTATAAGGCCGATGCGTTATTAGAAATAAATGAAACAGCACAAGCCATTGAATTGTGTAATCAAGCCATTGATATAGATAGTGTCTATGGTTATGCCTATTGGCAACGAGCATGTGCTTATGCACTAACACATAAGCATGCTGATGCATTAGCCGACATTAAAATGGCACTTGAATACTCTCCAAATTTACGTAATGAGCTATTACATGAGAGCGCATTTGCAAGCTTACATGACAACGACAGCTTTAATACGATAGTAGCTGGTGAAGTTGTTTAAGCACTCGGTATTTGGCCTGTATGATTAGGCGCAACATCATAAAAAAGGGCCTTGGCCCTTTTTTTGTTTTTAAAGGTTAAGTTTGTTGTGTAATTAAGTAATTAGAAGCTGCGCTTCTCGCGCGAGCAAGCTCTGCGCCTACAACACAGCGAATCACGTCAAAATGCGATTATAATATTCACCTGTAGACGCGCTGCTTGCAGGCGTTTAAAAACGCAGTTTTTAGGATGGGTGATTAAGTAATTAGAAGCTGTGCTTCTCGCGCGAGCAAGCTTAGCGCCTACGTGGAAAACTTAACCGGTGGTTAAAATTCACTTGTAGACGCGCTGCTTGCGGGCGTTTAAAAACGTAGTTTTTAGGATGGGTGATTAAGTAATTAGAAGCTGCGCTTCTCGCGCGAGCAAGCTCTGCGCCTACGTGGAAAACTTAACGCGGTGGCTAAAATCCACCTGTAGACGCGCTGCTTGCAAGCGTTTAAAAACGCAGTTTTTAGATGGTTGAATTAATACCAACCCGCAATAATACTTAATCATTTTTAGGGGCTAAACGTGTCGCTACCTGCGTTAAAAAATTCTCATTTAGAACAACTAAATAGCGAATTTTTTGCCTAGCTATCAACACGTTTTTCCATCCTCAAAATAGATCACTTAATTAAGCGAATTGGTATAAGTAATTAGAAGCTGCTACCCATTTTCTTCAGGCATAAAAAAAGCCGCATAAAATGCGGCTTTGGAGGTTTAGTCTCACTTCACTTTGGGCGTGTCTCCAAAACTTAGTGAATACGTTACCAAGGAACTGTTATGTGTTATTTAAGCTATTGACTCTAATGCAATTTTAACCATTTCGTTAAACGTGCTTTGACGCTCATCAGCAGGTGTTGCTTCGCCAGTGATTACGTGGTCACTTACTGTAAATAATGCCATTGCGTTTGCGCCGTATTCAGCTGCAACGCCGTATAAACCTGCTGTTTCCATATCTACTGCTAGCATGCCTAACTTGTCTAAGTCTTTATAGAACGAGTCATCTGCTTGATAGAATGTGTCTGTCGTAAATACGTTACCTACTTTTGCTTTAATTCCTAGCTCTTTAGCAGCGTTTACGCCGTTTAAAAGTAGGTCAAAGTTAGCAATAGCAGCAAAATCGTAGCCACGTACGCGTGCACGGTTTACGTTTGAATCTGTGCTTGCACCTTGTGCAAAAATTACGTCACGAATTTTGATATCTGTGCCAATACCGCCACACGTACCAATACGTATAATATTTTTAACGCCAAAGCTTACAATTAGCTCACGTGCATAAATAGACATTGATGGAATGCCCATGCCTGAACCCATGATACTTACTGGCTTACCTTTGTAAGTGCCAGTGAAACCGTACATGTTACGAACGCCTGTAACTTGTACTGCATCATCTAAAAAGTTTTCAGCAATATATTGCGCACGTAGCGGATCGCCTGGCATTAATACTGTTTCGGCGAAATCACCAACGTTTGCACTGATATGCGGAGTACTCATTAATTGTTTTCCTTTTTATTTGGCGTTTTTAGCTCATTTAAAAAGCTGTCGCCGTAATCAAGCGCAGATAAGCTAAACCACTGTGCCAGTGTTTGACCTATATCTGCAAAGCTGTTGCGTTCACCTAATGGTGTGTTACTCATACCTGGTTGGTATGCAATAACAGGTACGTATTCACGAGTGTGCTCAGAACCTGGAAAGGTTGGGTCACAGCCATGATCTGCAGTGATCATTAATACGTCATCTGCTTTTAACTGATTTAGTATAGTTGGTAAATAGTCATCAAATTCTTTTAATGCTTTTGCGTATCCTACTGGATTACGGCGATGACCAAATTTTTCATCAAAATCAACTAGGTTAGTAAAGATTAAGCTGCGATCTGGCGCGCTTTCCATTACTTCGCTGGTTTTTTCTAGCAAGTTCATAAGCCCAGGTGCTTTATGCTTTTGGGTTATGCCCTGATGCGCGTAAATATCTGAAATTTTACCAATACTAATTACTTCGCCGCCGTCTTTTGCTAGTACATCTAGCAATGTTGGTGCTGGCGGAAGTACTGAATAGTCACGACGATTACCCGTTCGGGCAAAGTCTTGGCTATTTGAACCCAAAAATGGCCGCGCAATCACTCGTCCTATGTTCATTTCATCAAGTAGCGCCCGTGCGATTTCGCAAACTTGATAAAGCTTCTCTAGGCCGAATGACTCTTCATGCGCGGCTATTTGAAACACGCTATCAGCTGAGGTGTAACAGATTGGTTTACCTGTTTTTACGTGCTCTTCACCTAGCTGTTCTAAAATGGTAGTTCCTGATGCATGGCAATTGCCTAAAATGCCAGGAATACCTGTACGAGCAATAAACTCGTCTATAAATTCTTGTGGGAAACTTGGCTGTGTTTTTGGGAAATATCCCCAATCAAATAACACCGGTACGCCTGCCATTTCCCAATGACCTGATGGTGTGTCTTTTCCGCTAGAGATTTCTTTAGCGTAACCCCATGCACCTTGAGGAGCTTGGCGGTCTGAAATTAAACACGGTTCGCCACCGGCAGCTTCGCATGCATCCACCAACCCAAGTTTTGATAGGTTAGGAAGCGACAGTGCACTGCCTGTTTCGTCGTAATATGCTTTTAGTAAGTGAGCGAATGTATTAGCCCCAAGATCGCCGAATTTATCTGCATCTGGTGCTGCACCGATTCCTAGGCTATCTGCCATTAAAATAATTGCTCTTGCCATTTTGACCTCACTTTGATTCTAGGTGGTTACTTTATCCGCTGATCGAATTTTCCGTACAGGACAAAAGTCCTGTTTCATAAAACCTAAACATTATAAATTTGCACCCTTGAGCGAAGCAAAAGAGATTAATCGTGTCTTTTTTGCTATTGTGATCTACCAACAATATATCTTTCTGTGTGGATGAGAACTTTAGTGACACGAACTACTATTATAGCCATTGCAGGCGCATCAGCGTCGGGCAAATCTCTTTTTAGCCAAACAATTTACAATGAGTTGGTTAATGAGCTTGAACCAGGCGCTATCGCCATTATTGAAGAAGATGCTTATTACAAGGATCAGTCGCATTTGCCGATGGCTCATCGTACGCAAACAAATTACGACCATCCAGATGCATTTGAACACGCATTAATGCTTGAGCATTTAACGCAACTTCGTTGTGGTAACTCAGTAGAAGTACCAACGTATGATTATGCACAGCACACGCGTAGCGCAACCACACGCCGAGTGCCAGCTGCTAAAATACTCATTGTTGAAGGTATTTTACTATTGAGTGATAAAGCGCTTAATAAAGAATTTGATATTAAGGTGTTTATAGACACACCTTTAGATATTTGTTTAATGCGTCGTATGCAACGTGATATGGAGCAACGAGGCAGAACATTACAATCTGTTGTTGAGCAATATCAGGCAACTGTTAGACCGATGTTTTATCAATTCATTGAGCCTTCTAAGCATAACGCTGATTTAGTTGTGACTCGAGGCGGCATGAACCGCGTTGCGATTGATATAATAAAAAGTAAAATTAAATATTTACTACAAGAATAACAACGGGAAACATTTGTATGACAACATTTATGAGCTTAGTAGGCATGTGTGTGCTACTAAGCATTGCCTTTGCTGCGTCAACTAATCGCAAGGCAATTAATTTAAGAACCGTTGGTATAGCATTTGCGATGCAAATTGTTATAGGCGGTTTTGTTCTGTTTTTCGAAGCAGGAAAAAATGTGTTAACTAGCATGTCATCAGCCGTCTCGTCGGTTATTGGTTATGCTAATGATGGTATTGGGTTTTTATTTGGTCCACTTGCCTCACAAGACACATTAGGTTTTATTTTTGCAATTCAAGTTTTGCCAGTTATCGTGTTTTTCTCAGCGCTTGTTGCTGTGTTATATCACCTTGGCATTATGGATTGGATAATTAGGATTTTAGGCGGCGGTTTACAAAAATTATTGAAGACCTCTCGCACAGAATCGCTTTCAGCAACTGCAAATATTTTTGTAGGCCAAACTGAAGCACCGTTAATAGTTAAGCCATTTATAGCAACGATGACAAAGTCGGAATTGTTTGCAGTAATGGTAGGTGGCTTAGCCACTGTAGCAGGCTCTGTAATGGCCGGTTACGTAATTATTGGCGTAGATCTTAAGTATCTTATTGCTGCGAGCTTTATGGCTGCACCAGGTGGTTTCTTAATGGCCAAGATGATTGTGCCAGAAACTGAAACGCCTAGAGATAACTTAGCTGATTTAGATTTAGATGACGAAGATAAACCTGTAAATGTAATTGATGCAGCTGCATCAGGTGCTGCAAACGGTATGCATTTAGCACTTAATGTAGGTGCAATGTTACTTGCTTTTGTAGCGCTAATTGCATTATTAAACGGTTTATTAGGCGGTATTGGCGGGTGGTTTGATTACCCAACATTAACGCTTCAAGAAATATTAGGTTATGTATTTGCTCCAGTTGCATGGTTACTAGGTGTGCCATGGGATGAAGCGATTATAGCCGGCAGTTTTATTGGTCAAAAGATAGTAGTAAACGAGTTTGTTGCTTACTTAGACTTTATAAATTATCGCGATACGTTAAGCGCGCACACACAAGCAATCGTTACTTTTGCTTTATGTGGGTTTGCTAACTTATCATCGATAGCCATTTTACTAGGTGGGTTAGGCGGTATGGCGCCTAGTCGGCGGAAGGATATCGCACGCTTAGGGCTCAGAGCAGTGTTAGCAGGATCTATGGCTAACCTTATGAGCGCAGCAATTGCTGGGTTTTTCCTCTCGCTAGCTTAGAAACTTATTGAGATGAACACCGGTGTTGCAAAACAAGAGGATAGCGCTTTAAGGGGTTAAAGCTCTATCTGACTTGAACGATACTTCACCAAGGGCCGCAAGGCCCTTTTATCGTTTTAGGCCTTAATTTTTTAGCCTCACCTACTTCAAACTTCAAGCCACTTATCTATCTAGCCTCCTTTATAGTTATACATAACTCAAATAAACCAATATCTTAGTAACAAGTTCACATAAATAATTTTTTGTGTTTTTCATATTTTCAGCCACACTTATTATTACTTAAGCTAACCGAATGACGATTCGCTATTGTGAAATATATTCTTTATTCTCTTTTTTTAATTTGCTCTGTGTATGTTCAAGCAAAGGAAGCCCTGCTTGTTGTTACAGAGTTAGCACCACCAAATCAAGTATTGATTAATGGCGAGGTAGCAGGTGAAGGTACTCAATTTATTAGAGATATATTTGCTGAGGCTGATCTAACACCTAACATTCAAATGTATCCTTGGGCACGTGCTTATAAAATTGCAGATGAGTTAAAAAACACCTTTATATACAGCCTTGCACGCACTGTAGAGCGAGAAAATAAATTTTATTGGATTGGACCAGTTGGACGATTTGAGATGGGCTTTATCGGCCTATCAGAACGAAATGATCTTATTATAAATAATACTGAACAAGCAAAAGTGTATAAAATTGCAATGCAACGCAATGACTTTTCAACACAAACCCTCACGGGACTTGGCTTTGAAGTTGTTTTAACCTCTGATATTCAAAAATCATACTCCTTACTATTAGCTAAAAAAGTAGATTTAATTGTAGACGATCCTTTATTCATGCAGCAGATGAGTGATTATCTAAAGCTCAAACCAGCACACTTAAAGTTTATTTATAAAATAGATGAGCTAACAATTGATGCTTATTTAGCTGCAAATAAAAAAACAGATATGCATTTAATAGAAGCACTGCAAGCTGCATTTTTAAAAATAAAGCAAAATAAAGGGCTGCCTTACGAAAGATAAATCATTGAAGGTAAGTATGCTTATAGGCGGCAAAATCATCTTTCATTTTTAACTTTTTATATTCTTTGTTAAATCGCTTTATGGCACACACAACTACTTACTTATTAAATGCGATGCAATTGCTAGCAAGCGCACAAAGATGTAATTTTTGCAGCCTTTCAGCACCTTCCCCACTTTATAGTCAAAGGTTCCAGCTGATGCATTATTGTCATTATGAGCCCAAAATTAGATCTATTTTTCTTTTTAAAAACAAATCCATATATTGTTTTCGCCTCCAAACATTAGTAAGTTTTTACCCGCTTTAAAACCAATTTTATTTACTATGATTCGTATATATCACCCCTTACAATTTTAAAGAAAACTGCTTTGCATCTTTTTGATTATTTATACTAATACCAATTCCAATAAATAGAGGTTCACGTTCGGTGTTTTCGCTATTGAAACAATGCCTAAGTGAGGGTCTTTATGAACTAAGTTATAAGCACGCTTCCAAAGAAGCAATTTAAACTCGCAGGTTTTATCAATAGCTGTGCAAATATCTTTTACAATATCGAGAGTACTACTAACAAGCTGGTCTTTGTCGTTTTGAATTTGTTGTTTTGAAATTATAAGGGAGAAATGTTCGGTATAAGTTACAAGCTTCAACTCACTTGCATTAGCGTAATGGTTTAGAAGAATGACTTAGAAGAATAGAAAAACAAATATTAGGAGGGGCTTAATAATAGCAATATCATTTAGTTAATTTACATTGATAATGGACGTTGCTTGGTTTGAGTCAAATTTCAGACACAAAAAAAGCGCCTTAAGCGCTTTTTTTCATTTTACTTAAAAAGTAAAATTATACAGCTGTGATGTTATCAGCTTGTGGACCTTTTTGACCTTGTGAAAGAGTAAACTCTACACGTTGGCCTTCAGCTAAAGTTTTGAAACCTTCGCTTTTGATTGCTGAGAAATGTGCGAAAACGTCTGGGCCATTTTCTTGCTCGATGAAACCAAAACCTTTAGACTCGTTAAACCACTTAACTGTACCTGATACGATGTTAGACATTGTAATATCCTGAAATAAAAATAAAAATATGCTCATAAGAGCGGGTGTAGCAAAAAATGAGATGGTACTTTAAAAACTTCAGGACGGTACTACAAGTATTACTTATATCGAAATGGAGATTTATAGCTTACATGCTTTCTTTCTAGCTGCGGCCCACTATATAGAGTTTAAATAATATGTCAAGTACCTATCTATAATCAGAATAATAAACAACCAAAACTACTTTTAGTTGTTATTAAAATTCAAATTCTAATGCGAGCCTAAAACTATGGTTTTTTTCTGATTGGCTTATCTCAGTGATGAAACCCGCTTCCCATTTTAATTGCTTTTGCCCATCAAAGCGCTGTAAACCTATAAAGCCAGGCCCTATACCAATAAAGTCTTCACCTACGTAAACCTCTATAGAAGGCTGGAAAGCAGAGCGATATCGATAGCGATATTGTGCTCTAAACTCACTTTCCCATTCGTTTTTAATGTCTTGCCCCCACTCATAAACCAAAAAAGCGTTTAGCGTAAGACTTGTTTTTCCAAATTCTTTTTCGATCACAAAACCCGAAGTTGCCTCATACACATCTTCGTTATGCTTTTTTTCAAGCTCAAATAACGCGCCCCAATCAGCCCATAATTTACCTTGCTCAATTAATTGCCAACGTAGCTCAAGCTCATAAGCTTCTAAACCAAAATCGCCGTTATCGTCTCGCTCACCAACTAAATAGCCTTCCAGTGCCATTGTATCGTTAATAGCACCACCGCCACCCAAACGCTGCGCTAGTATGTTGCCACTATCTGTTTGGTGCGACACTAATCGCCACTCAAACTCACGCTCAAAAGGCAAAACATAGGGGTGATATACCTTATCAACAACAATACCATCAGCCTTTACTTGGATTGAGAATACCAACAAACAAAGAGCGGTAAAACTAAGCGCTAAATATAGGTTGAGTGCTTTCATACACGTTCCTTAGTTATTGAAGCTGGAATAACATAACAAAGCAATAAAAATAACACGCTGCTTGTACTATATATAAGTACACTCATTAAATCAGGAGTGGCCTCGTAACCAACAAGAGCACGCAGTACACGGCCGAGCTCAGAGTTTTCGTTTAACAAATCACGTAAATCCCACACTGTTGAGGTATTTGTAATTAAATCTATTTGGCTTGCTAAATCCAGTGCAACTAATAACTTAGCCGCGCTGTTAAAAGCAAGCAAAGTAAAAAGCGGATACATACCAAAACGGTGCTTAATTGCATTCATTAAAAAGTACAGCAATACGCTAAAACTTAAACAAATTCCAACACCTAATAAAGTGCCAATAAATAAGCTTTGCCCTGCATCATTATTTTGCCAAAAACTGGTGAGGTAAATAATATAGTGGCTTAAATAGAGCGTTATTGTGCTTATAACTGCGATATAAAATGCCGCTGACTTTTGCTTTAGTGCAAATACCAATACAGTAATAAATATAGTGATACATAGCCCTATTTGTGAGTACTCTAACCCTTGGTGTTCAAACCACTGGCTCACCCACGACGCACTTTGCATGTACAAAAACGACATTACCGCGCCTATTACTAAAGCAGACCCTATTTTTAAAGAGCTTTGTTTTTTAACTACTTGCAGTAGCACTAATAAAATAGCCACAGGTAGTAATTGATTAAGGCTCATGACTAAACTAGTTATTAGCATGCTGCGCCCCTTCATCGCTAACTATAACAACGCCCCTTGCTGTATTTGGCGAAAACTCACCAAAAAACTCGTAATGCCCTTTACTTAGCGGTCCTATATAAATAATACTTTTACGATTTGGGTAGAGTACTTTTTCTCTGTTTAGATCAAAGCTATCAAACTCTTCTGGTGTACTATCTTGGTTTTCTATCAATAGTTTTACTTTTTTATTTGCGGGAATAATTATTTGCGAGGGATAAAACAAATGATCTTTTAAAATAATAAGGTACTCTTTACTCGCCGCGTTAAACGACAAAAATAGCAAACAACAAAGACATTGATTAAATAAACGTTTAGTCACTTTTTACTCCTGTAAAAGTAACCTTAACGGTTAGTCCGCCTAAAGGGCTATTCGCTAAATGAATACTTGCGCCATAAATAGCAATTATGTGTTGAACAATCGCCATACCTAAACCCGCACCTTGCTCGCCTGATGGATGTTGATCGCCACCCACGCGATAAAAGCGATTAAATATCCGGTCTTTTTGCTCTTCGGTCATGCCCGCACCAGAATCATCAATTTGCCAACTAAAGCCGTTATTACTTGACGCTAATTTAATTATAATTTGACCATTATCAGGTGTGTATTTTATGGCATTGCTAAGTAAATTAGCGATGAGTGTGGTTAATGTAAATTCATCACCATTAATTACAAAATCATCACCTTCGAGGCTAATCGTTTGATTTTTTCCGTCTATTTTGTCGTATTGCTCCGATACAACTTGCTGAGTAATCGCTAGCAATGACTGCTCGCTAAACTGCCTCTGCCATTGCTCAGGCTGAGTGCGCCCTAAAATTAGCATTTGTTCAACAATATTACTTAAGCGATTAATGCCTTGTGACATTGCTTGGAGTTCTTGATGGTTTTGCGAGTTGCTTTGCTTACTAGCTAAATTGTGTACATTAATTTTTAAGCTACTGAGCGGGGTACGTAATTCGTGAGCTGCATCTGAAGCAAAAAAGCGCTCTCGTAAGTAAGCGGTTTCTACTCGTTTAAATAAATCGTTTAAACGATTAATAACAGGTTTAATTTCTTCGTCGGTTACCTGCCAGTTAATTGGCGTAAAGTCGTTTGCTTGGCGAGTAGCCAACTGCTTAGATAGTCGGGTAAGAGGGGCTAATGCGTATTTAACAAAAAAACTTATAAAAATAGCAAGCAGAGGGACAGCCCATAACATAGGTAACATTGCAGATAAAATAACGGCTTCAGCTAATTCAAACCGCTTTGACATAGGCTCAGCAACGATGACTTTACGGGTATTTTTTCTCATCACAAACACTCGCATGCGCTGCCCTCCTACATTGGCAGTTTGAAAGCCCTCGCTAAAACTAATTTGGTTATTTGATAAACTCGATGAGCCACTAAGTAAACTATTATTTTGCCAAATTTGATACAACAACTGAGCACTATTATTGCTTACTTGTACTGCATTTGTGCTTAGTGCTAATGGTTGTTCAATTAAAACGCCAGCCACTATTTTAAGTTCATTATCAAGCAAGTTTTCGCCGTGGTGCATGCTTTTTTGATAGCCTTTTACTAATGCTAAAAAGCAAGTAAGCACCATCATTGAAAGTAAAATTAAGGTCAGACGTTTACGAATAGACATTTTCAACCTCGAAAGATAAACACACCCTAACGCTTACCAACCACGTAACCAATGCCACGTAAGGTTTTAATAAAATCGCTAGGGAATTTTTTACGAAGATGATGAATATGCACCTCTATGGCATTAGAGCCAACTTCTTCACCCCATTGGTAAAGTTTGTTTTCGAGTTGTTGTTTTGATTGCACCCTTCCCTGATTTTCCATCAGCGCTTTTAAAAGCATGTATTCTTTACGCGGCAATGTAAGTGATTTCCCACTAACTGTCACCGTATGCGCTGAGCTGTCTATTACGACTTCTCCGTATTGTAACAAACTAGATTGAGTTTGATTAACACGTCGACTTGCTACACGTAGTCGAGCAAATAACTCAGCAGGATCAAACGGCTTTGCAAGGTAATCGTCAGCGCCCATGTCAAGCCCTTGGACTTTGTCATCAATACTGCCGCGAGCAGTTAAAATAACCACCGGAATAACTTTTTTTTGCGCTTTAATATGCTTTAAAACTTGCGAGCCGTCGCCATCAGGTAATCCTAAATCGAGAATAACAAGCTCAATTTCACCACTAGAAAGGCACTCTAAGGCGTGTTTTACTGTGCCACTATGCTCTACGCTGTAGCCCTCTTGACGCAAAGAGCGAATAAGCCCTTGCGCCACTAAATGATCGTCCTCAACGAGTAATAAATGCATTATGTGTTTATCTTTTTAGTTTTTTATCTACTTTTACCAATAGCTGGCTTATTGCTTGTTGGCGATATTTATCTGCTTTTGCACGAGTATCACGAATGCCCGCGGCTTGTGCTACAAGTAGTCGTGCTTTAGCTTGTTTATAATCGCCTTCGTCATACAAGTATTCACCGTATAAGTAATTAGTATCAATGCCTTCGAGATTAAAAGCGAGCGCTTGTTTAAATAATTTTTCAGCTTTGTCGTCATCACCAAAACCAATTGGCCAACCAGGTACTTTGCTATAAAGCGTTGCAAGGCTTGCGTAAGCTGAGCCATTTAATGCACTGCCATCTATTGAGAGTGCATTTTCGAGTGACGTTTTTGCCTCTTTTGCTAAACCAAGTGCACCCAACCCGCCTTTTGCGCCTGCAAAGCTGGCTAACACAATGCCATTCCAAATATGTGTTTGCGCCGAACCTGGATAGTTTTGAACAAATAATGCGCTTTGCTCACTTAGTTGCGTAAACGCGTCTATTTGCGCATCGTCTTCAAGTTCGTAATTAGCAGTTGCCCACTTTTGTTGAATAGAGGTTAAGTCTTGTGTTTCATCTGCGTGTACTGCGGTTGCAAATACAATTGTTAGTACTAAATAAAATGCGAGTGTAAATTTATACATAATTTTGCCCTTGTGTGTTTGTTAACTTAAAAAACGTTTAATTTTGGGAAGTTGTTTTGCAATAGCGTTGTCAACAACGCTTGGGAATGCGCCATTTATGCGTGCAAATAATTTTTCAGGAAAACCAATAAAACGCCTTGTTTGATTCGAATTTATAAGTGCTAATAACTCTTGAGCAACTAATTCTGGCGAGTCCATTTTATTACCGAGCTCTTTATTCATTGCCCGCGCTTTACTACTATTAATGGATGTATCTGTTGCCCTTGGTGCTAAATAGGTCACTTTAACGCCTGAACCATTCAACTCACGCGAGAGCGCTTCTGTAAAACCACGTAAACCAAATTTACTGGCGCAATAAAGTGTTTGAAACGGGTAGCCAATACTGCCAAACGATGAGCCCACGTTAACAATGGTGCCTTTGGTATAGTGTAACTGCCCTAAAAATAGCTGGCATAATTTAATAGGCACCGACAAATTAGTAACGAGCATATTGTCTATTTGCTCAGAACTTGTGTGCTCTAAGCTTTGCATTGTATTTATACCAGCATTGTTAATAAGTAACTTAACGCCACCGAGTTGCTTGGCTTTTATTGCTAAGTTAATGCGTGTTGTATCGTCGGTTAAATCGCCCGTAAATATTTCACTGTCTGGGCATGCACTACTGAGCTCCTCAAGGGCTTGCGTATTTCGCCCTACAAGCAGTAACTTCCACCCTTTTGCATATAGGGCTTTAGCAATCGCTTGCCCTATTCCGCCTGTTGCGCCAGTGAGCACACATAAAGAGCTACTCATGCCAATTTGCCTTGTGCACTTGCTTTAAAAAACGGTTCGTCATCGAGCCCACGAAATATATCGCCGTATAAACGATAAAAGCGCTTTGCACCATGGAGTATGGCTTGTTGATCCGCCTCATCTGTTATTTGGTTCATTAGGTTTTCAAAAAACTTTACATGCTCTATATCAAGTGCGCCGTGAGAGGTTAAATAACTAAATGCTTTTTTAGGTAAGCCCACAGCATTTGCAATATTTGAAGCTGCGCCATCAGCAAGCGCTATAGAAGTGCCTTCAAGCACATGCACCATGCCAAAAAAGCTCAATGGATTTTTACGTGTAATGGAGTCGTACGCATACGACACCATCATTTCGGTAGCAAATTGCGGCTGACTACACCGTACTGTTTCTTTGTCAAAACCACAGGCTGCAATATCATTAAGTACCCACTCTTGATGACCTATCTCTTCTTCAATGTATTCTGCGACCGCTTCGCGCAGCCACTCTTGATCGTCGGTTAATCGCGCACCAACCGACATCATTAATGGCACAGTGTGCTTAACATGGTGATACGCTTGCGCTAAAAACGAGGCGTATTCTTCAAGTGATGCTTCGCCTTTAAAAACACGCTGAATAATAGGCGCTGCAAGCAGATAGTTTTGCTCTTGTTTAGTTTGCTCTTTGAGGGTGTTAAAAAAATCACTCATTAATTACTTCTCCAAGTCGGTAAAATTGCTCAAACACAGCATGGTACTGCTTACTTATGGCATCTCGTTTTGGGCGATTATTTGTGGTTAATAATCCTTGTTGCACACTTAATGGGGCAGTTAAACGATACCATTTTTGAATTCGTGAATAGTCGGGTAGTTGTTTATTAATTGCGTTAATGTATTGAGCTAACACTGGGTTACTTAGCTTTGAATCGGCGTAAATAATGGCGGTTAAAAAAGGTCGACCTTCACCAAACACAACCGCTTGTAAAATTCCGCTTTGACTTAGTAATAGTGATTCAGGCCACTCGGCACTGATGTTGCGACCCATGCTGGTAATAATTAGGTTTTTTAGGCGGCCTTTAATAAATAAGGTATTTTGATGCTGCTCGACTAGATCACCGGTTGCATACCACTGGTTTTTGTCGTGAGGTTGATGATTTAAGTAACCTAAAAACAAATCGCCTTTTATAAAAAGCTGGCCATTTTCAATTTTGGTTTGAATATGAGGTAACACAGAGCCTGCACTGTGAAGGTTATCGTTTGTGGGCGTATTTAAACTAACTACAGATGCCGCCTCAGAAAGCCCATAACCTTGGTATACCGGTAAATTTAAGCTACGCGCTTTGGTTAATAGCATTTCGCTGACAAGCGCACCACCTACTGCAATAAACTGTAACGAACTAGGCGGTTGCCACCCATCTTCTGCAAAAGCAACTAAGCATGCTAATAGTTCAGGCACTAAAATAAGCGTATTTGGCTTAACTTTATCAATAGCAGCTATAAGCTGTGCGGGTTGTTTTAATACAGTTCCAACAAAGCCTAATTCATTTAACGGCATTAAATGCACTGTACCGCCACTTTTTAAGGGGGCATACACACCGGCTATATTTTCAAGCAATACAGCAAGCGGCAATAAACATAAATGAACAGGCTTTTTAATATTAATCTTATCGCACAGAGATTGAGCTACCTGCATTTGGCTATTTGCAGATAAACACACGCCTTTTGGTTGCCCAGTCGATCCTGATGTAAACGTTACTTTTTGAGTTTCTGGAAAATAACTGACGGGTTTAGCTACAACGATTTCGTAAATATATAATGTGTAAAACTCAAATAAAGTAATCGATGCAGTCGGCTCCCCAAGTAAAGGGTTTAGCGTGTCGCAAATAAGTAAATTAGCGCCGCATTGAGCTAGTACATATTGAGTTTGTTGTTCACTAAAAAAGTGAGCAATTGGCACAGCCACTTTGTTAGAAACTGCAGTAGCGGCATCAATAACAAGCCAAGCTGGCGTATTATCGAGCTTATAAGCGACACATTTGCCGTTAAAGCTTTGTAGTATTTTTACTACTTTTTGTATTTGCTGGTTAAACTCACCACCGTTAATTTCAAGTGTTTGCTCTTTATTATGGGCAATAATTAATGGCGATATTGAATGTGTATTATAGTAATTCATACATTCACCAATGCATTTACCAAAGAATTAATACTTGAGTGGTTTTGCTGCATCAAACTATAAAGCATTGGGGTATTTAATACTTGTTGGTGAGCTTGCTCTAGGCTCACAATGCATACTGTTGGTTGGTTGGCGTAATAGCTGCCCCACTTTAATGGGTTCTCAACTACAAAACTGCTCGCAAGTGCAATTTCGGTACACGTAACACCAAGTAAGCGCAATAAAGCACGCACTTTGTTGGTTGCACAAAACACTAAATGTTTTGCCCCCACACTTTGCAGAGCTTCGTTAACAATAATAAAATGTGCAAGTGTTGCTCTTCGATTTGTAGAGCAGAGATTACCAAGTTCAAAAATCTTATTGCGAGAAATGCTCTCATCTAAAAAATCTTCAACGGGTGATGCTAAATATTGCTCAATAAACAATGGCGAAGTTGCTTGCCTTAGCCCTAACGTGCACTTTCCTTGCTCGGTAACGTATTGGCAAAGTAGTGGCATAAAAGAGGTAAGCTTAGCGTTATACGCAACTAAAAAACCTTCTTTCACTGTGTTTTCGAGATTTTTTCGATGCACATCATTAATACGAGCACTAATAAATTGACTGTTATTTTGTGTTAAACCTAATGATGTAGAAGTGTGGGCTAATTGCATAAGCTCGCTCATTTAAACCTGTTTATATTTCAGGGTTTAAACTTAACGAGTGAAACTTAAAGAAAACTTAAGAAAATTAATTTAAATGAAAAAGCGTCTTAAGTGTTAAATCGCGAGGGCCTAGGCAAGCTAAATAGATCAGAATTCAACTAACTAACAAATTGCTATAACAAAACTTCTTTTTTAAATTAAACTTAGGTTAATTATTACCCTAGGGCCTATTTATCTTTCGAGGTTAAATTTGCAGCAGCATGTTTGGTTTTTAGGCAAGGCAGAGCCTATGTAGTGTGGTTATTCCCCATTAATGGGCGATAACGCAGCATAAATACCAAACATGCGCTGCCCTCTGGGTTCTTTCTAGGGACGATTAACTCTTTGTTGCCTGCATGGATGTAGGTAAGGGGCGTGAGCAGGACGCGGAAGCTTTGCTCGGTTTTTACTTATTCTTACATGGGTGTAAGCCAGTAGGGTAACGCAGGAGCAGTTACCGAGCCCACTAGGTTACAAACCTCGCGCCGCGATTAAATCGCCCCTAGATAGAACAATTTTTAATCCTGAAAGGTCAACAGGCCCTAGCAGCTTTGTATGCATCACGTTAGTATAGTGTTCTACTTAAGTTACATAACGATAATTACATGAGCATAAAAACAAACGCGTTAATTTACTTTTTAGCTTTTTGCAGCGGCTTTTGCATAATGGGCATTGAGCTTTTAGGTGGGAGAATTCTTGCCCCCTTTTTTGGCAGTAGCGTGCATATTTGGGGCAGTATAATTACTGTGTTTATGCTTAGTTTATCTTTTGGGTATTTACTTGGTGGTAAACTCAGCACTAAAAATGCATCCCTTACCAAATATGGTTTAATATTTTTAATTGCCAGCATTATGGTTGTGCCTATTACATTATTTTCGCAGCCAATAATGGAATTTATATTTACCCATATTGAAGATAGCCGCTACGGCTCGCTCTTAGCGTCAACTGCTTTATTTTTTATACCTACCGTTATTTTAGGCATGATCTCGCCCTACTCTGTGCGCTTACTGGTAACAGATAGCGATAAAAGCGGCCAAGTGGCTGGGCGTTTATACTTTGTAAGTACGCTTGGCAGTGCCCTGGGTACTATAATTACCTCGTTTTACTTTGTACTCGCGTTTGACGTGAATACAATTATTAGCGCCTTTGCTTTAACGCTTGGGTCACTGGGTTTAGTAGCGATTGTTATTAATACCTTGGTTAATAATAAGGGGCTTGCTCATGCTTAAATATTTGCTACTGCCATTAATTGTGTTTTCAGGTTCTGCGTTTAGTAACGTTATTCATGAAGAACGCTCGCTTTATCGCAATATTATTGTTGAAGAAACGAGCGACTTACGTTGCCTTAAATTTAATACTAAAAGTAGCCAAACAAGCCAAAGTTGCATGTATAAAAGCAATCCCGACAAACTTGTTTTTAATTACACAAAATTGACGTTTGCGAGCCTTTTAGTAACCGACAACCCTAAAAGTGTACTTATTATAGGATTAGGTGGCGGTACGCTTTCTAATGTTATTCATGAGCTATACCCCACTGCAAATATTCATAATGTTGAAATAGATCCTGCAGTAACTAAAGTTGCACGCGATTACTTTAACTTTATAGAAAACGACTTAGTGACATCAAGCGTGCAAGATGGCCGTATTTTTATAAAGCGCGCCGCTATTAAAAAGCAAAAGTACGATTGGATTATTTTGGATGCGTTTAACGGTGACTATATTCCGGAGCATTTGCTCACTAAAGAGTTTTTTGAAGAAGTACAAAGCGTATTAGCCGATGGTGGCGTTATTGCCGCAAATACGTTTTCAAGTAGTAAACTTTATGAGCATGAGTCGGCAACTTACCACGCTGTATTTGGCGACTTTATAAATGTAAGCCGCGAAAATCGCAGCAACCGTATTATTTTAGCGGGGCTTAAATCAATACCGAGCGAAGCCCAAATTAACACGCGTGTTAATGCTCTCGCCCCTAAATTAGTAAAATACGGTGTAGATATAAAAGCGATTAGCCAACTTATGCACTTTACTAAAGACGGCCAAGATTGGCCTGCAGATACAAAAGTACTTACCGATCAATACTCCCCAGCTAATTTACTTAACTTTTAAAACTCCCTAAACCTCACCATTTTTTTACAGGTGAGGTTTAGCAAATATTTTGCCACTTCCCGCACTTACACATATTTACTTAGCTTGCTAAGTAATGATAAAATAGTTAGCTTGCTAACTATGTTGGGATGGCTATGCCTACACAAAAACCTTTTCACGAGACGCTCGATTTAACAGTTATCGGTAATATGGGCCGAGTTCATCGCTTATGCCGCGAAGCAGTAACCATTGCTGTTGAGCCTTTGGGGCTTACTCAGTCGCGCTGGACTGCACTAATGCATATAAATATGCGTGGTGAGGGACTAACACAACTTGAACTTGCTAATAGCTTGGGGATAGAAATGCCTTCACTGACTCGTACGCTTAAGCAATTAGAGGAGCAATCGTTAATCGTTCGCCGTGTAGACAAACATGATAAGCGCAGTAAAAGACTCTATTTTACTGAGCAAAGTGATGCCATTTTACATTCATTGCAAGAAACCATTTCCGATATAAAAAATCAGTTATACAGCGGTTTATCTGTTGAGCAGCTAGATGCCATTGCATTTGGTTTGATCAAAATAGAGCAAAACGCCCTTAAATGTATTCAAGTTAATAAGTAAGGCTAAAAATGACACCGGATCAAAAGTTTGCACGCTATGTAAGGTTTTCTCTCATAGGGTTTATCTTAGTATTTATTTACTATTTAGTGGCCGATATGGTTTTGCCTGTGACACCACAGGCACGTGTATACCACCCTGTTGTGCAAATATCACCGCAAATTAGTGGCCGAGTCACTAGTGTGCAAGTTAATAATAACCAACCAGTTAAAGCGGGCGATATATTATTTAGTATCGATGAAGGCCCATATAATTTAGCCAAAGAGCAAGCTCAACTCGCGCTTGATGATGCCAAATTACAAAACAAGCGTCTTGATACCAATGTAAAAGCCCTTGAAGCACAAATTAGTGCTGCAAATGCTAAGCAGCATGAGCAAAAGCTATTAAAAAGCAGAGGCGAAAAACTCTATACTCAAAAGTCTATATCGGAGCAAGAGCTTGAAAGCATTCGTGCTAATTTTGAAGCCAGTAAAGCAAATGTTGCGGCTCTAGAAGCGCAGTTAGCTGAAGCAGTTTTAGCTAGAGGTGACTCAGGTAATAAAAACTTAGCTATGCGTCATGCAGCTAACCAGTTAGCGCAGGCTGAGTTAAATTTATCCTACACGCAAGTACGTGCACTAAGTGACGGCGTAGTTGCTAACTTACAATTATTAGACGGCGCATACGCAGTTGCAGGTAGCCCATTATTAGCTATTGTCGCTAAAAAAGCCGACTTAGTTGCCGACTTTAGAGAAAAGTCACTCTCAAATATGAAGCAAGGCACTCAAGCGCGCGTAGTATTTGATAGCCGCCCAGGTGAAGTTTACGACGCAATACTAGAAACATTTGAAGCAGGTGTTAGCAACGGTCAACTTAGTGCAAATGGTTTACTAAGTACAACAGAAACCAGCAATCGTTGGGTACGCGATGCACAGCGTCAACGTATTCATTTAAAGCTCGTAAATCATCAAGACTTAATAGCGAACATGCCAAGCGGGTCACGTGCAACAGTACAATTATTACCCGAATCGACAATTGGGCAATGGTTTGGCTCTGCACAAATTAGATTTATTAGCTGGTTACACTACATTTATTAATGGAGGCTTTATGACTCAAATTGTTAGCCAAGGCCCACAATTAGACTCTAATGGCCTTCGCCAAGCACTACGCATTGCAGGTGGATGCACCCTTGGCTTTACTATTAGTAAATTAATGAACTGGCCTAATGGTATATTTTTTACCGTTTATCCTATGTTGATATTGGGCATGGTACCTACGTTAAGTCGTGGGCTCATAAATCAATTTATAGCATCTGCTGCATTTAGCGCGCTTATAGTGCTGATAATGCAGGGATTGTTTTCTCACTTACCAGTAGTTATGACATTATTAGTGTTTGGTGTTTTTTGCTTTTTATTTTACCAAATGAGTAGCGGTAGTGCCTTTTTATTTGGCGCTTTAGGCGTGATAAGCCTTTCTATTCAGCTACATTTTTCGAGCTATGTTGATGAAGGAAGTAGTATTTATCCGTTAATTTTAACTAATGGTTTGGCTATATTTTTAACCGTTGTTATTGGAGCATTAATGCATGGCCTATTTCCTGATGTAACCGCAAGGCCCGGGCGAGTAATGCCAGCTAAAGCAAAAGAAAGTATTCGCCATGAGGTATTGTTATGCTCAACCGTGGCTACGCTCTCTTTTGTGGTTTTTCAGGTTCTTGATTTACAAGACTCAATATCTGCGCAGGCAGCATCTGTGCTTATTTTGTTTTCATTGTGCTGGAAAGCCGCAGGTATGGCTGGTTGGCAGCGAGCAATTGGAACGCTTATAGGGTGTAATGCAGCGTTACTATCGCAACTATTTTTGTATAGTCACTCTGATTTTTTACTTTTTCCGATGGCTATTTTATGGATACTTTCGTTTCTTTTTGCGCGTTTTCATATTTTAGGCGGAGGCATACCTGGTATTGGTTTTGGTGTGCTGACTACGTTTGGTATTTTATTTGGGAACTCACTCGGGCCAGGCCAAGATCTTGTTTATAGCGCAATGTACCGGTTTAGCTCGGTATCGGTGGCTATAATATTAAGTCTGTGCGTTGTGTATATTATGCACCATATACTTAATCGGTTTAGTGTAACTCGCCATCATACTTTTGATTAGGTAAATCTTGTTTTATAAAACTAAAGGCTGCAATTGCAGCCTTTTTTATAAGCTTAGTTAAGCTATTTTAATGATATAAATAAACTATAATTTTGTTTTAAATACTCACCAACGGCTCTTTGTACACAATAAAGCTTTTAGTCTTTTTGGGTGATAAGGAGCGTAAGCACACCTGCTATAATTCCCCAAAAAGCAGACCCCACTGATAGCAATGTTAAGTTAGATGCTGTTACTAAAAAAGTAACAATTGCGGCCTCCGTATATTTAGTGCTACTAAGGGCTTGCTGCAAACTATTAGCAATGGTGCCAAATAGCGCAATGCCCGCCAAAGCTAAAATAAGTGCCTGCGGTAAACTTGCTACCAACCCAACTAATGTAGCTGCGCACAGCGCCATTAAAATATAAAATGCGCCCGCCGCTATACTCGCCCAATAACGTTTATCATGATTTTTATCCGCTTCATCACTCATACAAATAGCAGCGGTAATAGCGGCTAAATTAATAGAGTAAGCTCCAAACGGGGCGGTAAGCATATTTACAAAACCAGTCACATTAAGAGACGCAGATATAGGCGCTTTATATTTATGCGCTTTTAAAACAGCAATACCCGGTAAATTTTGCGATGTCATGGTAACTATATAAAGTGGTAAACCTATGCTAATGCATGCTTGCAAGTGAAAAACGGGTTCAATATAAGCAAATTCGCTCATTTTCCAGTGCAGTGCACTGGTATCAATATGGCCCATTTGCCAAGCGAGTAATACACCTATAATAAGCACACTTAACATAGCAAAGCGGGCAAAAAAGCGTTTACCAATAAAGTACATAACAACCATTAAGCCAATCACTAAAGGCATGTCGTTCATAAAATTAAACACATCGATACCAAAGGTAACAAGTACGCCGGCCAACATGGCGCACGCAAGCTCACTTGGAATACGGTTCATTATTTTTTCAAACCAGCCCGTCACCCCCGACAAAAAAACGAGCAATGCACTGAGCATAAACGCGCCAATAGCCTCGTTTAAGTTATACCCTTGTGCACTTGAAATCAGTAATGCAGCCCCCGTAGTAGACCACGCAATTAAAACAGGCACTTTGTAATAGTACGACAAACCTATTGACGTTGTGCCCATCACTAAACCAAGCATTAAAATCCAACTAGCTACTAAATCGGGCGTGCCTCCAAGGGTTATCACCACCTGATAAATCAATGCAATGGAACTCGAAAAACCAATAATTACAGCCACAAGCCCTGCTGTAATTCGGTTAAGCAACTGATCAGACACCTTCATAAATCCCTCGTAATGCCATTTATGCAGCACACAACATACGTGCCCGATAAATGCATTGCAATTAGCGATTAGTTTACAAAGAGTGAAAAAATTCACTTTTTATTTTCATTGTAATTAACGTCAAAAAGTCACTTTTAACCATTGTATTTAACTAAACAAACAAGTACCCACAAACGCGCCAAAGGCCGCATAAACCCTACAAAAAACCAATACTAAAAAGAGTGAAAAACATACCAAAAATAAATATCCTTATATTTTATAAGGAATTATGAAATTTAGAATTAATTCTTTTCGGTTACATTTATTATCTTGATCTAATCCATTTAATAATATAAAACGTAACAAACAGTTAACCAAAAAAACTAAAAGAGAAACAAATGAAGAGTTCTGTCGTCTTACTAATTGCTATACCATTATCGGCATTTGCAGTTTATGGGCTATTTTTTAATGCAGATGAAACGGGCGAACCTATCGCGCCTGTTGCTATTGATTTTGTTCCTATTGATTTACAAAAAACGCGCAATACACATCCCCCTGCACCTATTGATATGAGTAAAGATCCAATTACCGTTAAACCTATTGTTGCCCCTGACAACAGCTTACCGTTTGAAGAATTTGATGCCGTAAATCGCCTATCCGACAAAGCAAAGCAAGTGCTTATAAACGCAAAAGTTTTACCTACCGACTTACATAACGAAGCCTACATTGAGTTTGATTTAAATTCTTTACAGGCTTTAGAAACTGGCGAAAATTTTGATTTAGCTATTCCGCAAACAGCCGAAACATTCACCGCAGAAGTGACTAATGTGATTGAGTCTGAAAATGGCGATAAGAGCATATTTGGCAAAATAGTGGGTGTTGATGGCCGCATGCATAATACCGTTTTAACGGTAGGTAAAGATGCCGTATATGGTCAATTTACTGCGCCTTCTGGCAATTATGTATTCGAAAGTAAAGGTAAGTACGG
This sequence comes from Pseudoalteromonas sp. MelDa3, assembly GCF_002863625.1. Classification (NCBI taxonomy): domain Bacteria; kingdom Pseudomonadati; phylum Pseudomonadota; class Gammaproteobacteria; order Alteromonadales; family Pseudoalteromonadaceae; genus Pseudoalteromonas; species Pseudoalteromonas sp. MelDa3. The sequence continues at coordinate 23,584 of NZ_PJBR01000003.1, forward strand.
ATGGATTGCAGCAAAACGCGATTTATATAAAAGCCACATAGAGCATGATGTAACCGCACCAAAACCCAAATCAGATAAAAGCATCGATATATTTGCACCAAAAATTGATGGCTAACCAATAATCAAAATATAAAAAACAACTAAAGCCGCACTATAAGGCAACTTTAGTGTGTCTGCTTTTTATGAGCTCAACCAAGTTCCAACCACAACAAGAGTAAGGAAATACAATAATGAAAAAAGTAATCACAACAACCGCACTGGCTGCGGCATTATGTGCAGCAAGTGTTGCACAAGCAGAAACAATCGATATCGGTATTTTATATACCGACCAATCAGCTGCTGCAACTAGCAATATTGACACTAAAATAAATCAACTAATTGCTTTTAGTAATCAGGTATATAGCCAAAATGGCGTTGATATAACACTACGCTTAGCTGGCAAACAAAACTTAGGTGACTATGCAGTAACGCCGTCTGAGGATTGGTTAGATTCGGTTACAAATAGCAGCTACGTAGATGGTTTACGCAGCGATTGGAAAGCCGACATGATTGCCGTATTAGGTACTGGTCAAAGTGCTGGCAATGGGCTTATTTCATGCGGTTTAGCATGGGTTGGCCAAGGCACTAATGGCAATCTATACAGCTCAATGAGCAGCCGTATGTACTCAATCACTGCAATTGATTGTGGTGCAACTACATTTGTACACGAACTTGGTCATAACCAAGGTTTAGCGCATTCACGCAAACAAGGTGATACGTCTGGCGGTGTATATGTAGATGGCATGGGTCACGGCGTACAAAACGAGTTTGCAAGTATAATGGCTTACCCGCACGTTTACGGTAGCGCTACTCAGTACGATTACTTCTCTAACCCTGGCTGGAGCGTAAACGGTATTGCATTTGGTATTACAAACCAAGCGCATGCAATTCGCACAGTTACTGCTACAAAAACAAGTATTGCTAACTTTAAATAAGCTGCCCAATAAAAAAGTGGGCTAAATAGCCCACTTTAAAGTTTTAACATGTTCTTCCCTGCAGAGCGCTTACGCGCTCTTTTAGATTAAGCTAATGCACAACGATTTTTTGCTTAATTGCTGGCATTAATGTTTTACCATTGCCATCTACTTTGTTTAACAATTTAAGTCCCATCACTTTTGCAAGTACGGGGTAAATATCAAGGTTATTTACTTCTTTAAGGCTTACACCTTGTTTAAATGCAGGGCCTACAGCAATAAATGATGCTGCCATATCCTCGGTATATGCATAACCGTGAGTCCCTAGATAGGTTGGTTTTTTACCATTGGTAAATACCGCTGGCGCTGTAGTTTGCACCACAATATCGCCTACGCGAGTGCCTTTATTGTAATGATACGCTGCTAATTGTTCGTCAGTTAATACTGTATAACGACCGTTTGACGCATCTCGTAAACGTGCTTTGTAACCTTCAATATCAGCGTTTTTAGCATCAGGCTGAGTATAAATAAGTAAACGTGGGCCAGTATTTTTAACTAAAAAGTTTTCATCTTGAGGTAGTGTGGTTACATCAATGCTTTTATCTGGATCTATACTCGTCATACCGTGATCCGACACAATAACTAAGTTTACCTCTTGCTCTAATTTACTTAAGCGAGTTTGTAATTGCCCCATTAATTCATCAAGCTGTTTAACTGCATCACGCGTTTGTGGTGCGTCTGGCCCAAATTCATGGCCCATGCTGTCAACTAGCGAAAAGTAACTCGCAATAAAGCGTGGGCGCTGTGCTTTTGGTAAGCTTAACCACTGAATAATTTGATCAACACGGCTTTGGTAATCGCTGTATTTAGAATAGTGATAAAAGTAATCTGGTGTCATGCCGTTAAATAATGCATCTGACTCAGGCCAAAAATAAGTAGCCGATTTAAGCCCCTGCATTTTTGCTAAATTCCAAAGCGGAATACCCTTTACCCATGTGCTATCGCCTAATGCTTTGCCCATGCTGTAACAGTCGTTTTTACGCGCTTTATCACAAAAGCTATTATCAACAATGCCATGGTTTACCGGCAGTAAGCCCGTAATAATAGAAATATGATTAGGAAACGTTTTAGTTGGATAAACAGGTATTAGCTTTTGTGCGCGAACACCGCGCTCGGCCATTGCTTTTAAATTTGGCGCGCCGTGTTTTTCAATATAATCCCAACGCAGGCCATCAATTGATACAAGCACCACAGTTTGCTCTTTTGCAGCAAATGCGCTGTTCATTCCTAACATTAGGCAAATTGATACTGCCTTTAAAATCCACTGTTTCATTATAAACACCTATAAATGCACAACAATTACTCAAAAAATTATTTTAAAGCAAGTTGTTACTTTATGATACAAACTGATAGATTAAACCCTGTATATTAAAGACAAATGACTATGTGCTAAAAACTATGCCAGTCATCAATTGTAAAAAAGGACAAGTATAAAGATGACCATAGATTTTAGTAAAAAAATAACGCCAGCACGAATGTACCGCACAACCTCTAACTTACAGATGGCGCTAGAAAGCGACCGTGGACGTATTATTAACAGTGCTGCTATTCGCAGGCTGCAGCAAAAAACACAAGTGTTTCCGCTTGAGCGCAACGCAGCTGTGCGCTCTCGCCTTACCCATTCGCTTGAAGTTCAACAAGTTGGTCGTTTTATAGTGCAACGTATTTTTGCTAATTTAAGCTATGAGCAACAAAAAGATTACGGCTTAACCGAGCTAGAGCGCCCACTAGAAAGCTTAGTAGAAATGGCCTGCCTAATGCACGACATAGGCAACCCGCCATTTGGGCACTTTGGCGAAGCAGCTATTAACCACTGGTTTAATAACAACCTAGCAAGCGTAACACCCGAGCGCTGTAAAGAACCAAACACCGGTATAGGTGTTGTTTTTAAACACCTTGCGCTTGATATTTGTAACTTTGAGGGCAACGCTCAAGGCATACGTATAATTCATTCTTTGCAAACGCTTAATTTAACCTACAGCCAAAGTGCTGGTATTTTAAAATACACTCGCCCTGCTGGGCTTGATGTAAAAGACATACCCCAAAATAAAAACTACTTAATGAAAAAAGTGGGTTACTACTACAGCGAAAAAAACTTTGTTGAAGCGCTACAAAAAGAGCTCACTATTGAGCCTTACTGCCGCCATCCTGCAAGTTACATAATGGAAGCCGCCGACGACATTTCGTATTGCCTAGCCGACATAGAAGACGCCGTAGAAAAAGACATAATAAGCACTGAGTTGCTGTGCGAAAAACTTAAAAGTAGTTACAAAAAAGTATTAATAAATCTGTTAATCGACGACGCTCAACATCAAAATTTTGTAGACAAAGCCGTAGACTACGCACTAGAGCGTGCACAAGCACAACCCTATAATTTTAATAGTGAATTTTTTATATACTTGCGGGTTGCATTGCTACATCCGCTAGTAAATCACGCCGCAAAGCGCTTTATCGAAAATATAGAACCTATTTATCATGGCGATTTTAACCAAGCGCTTTTAGAAGATAGAAGCCATCTACATGCAGTAACTAAAACACTAAAGCAGGTAGCGCTTGAGCATGTATTTTCAAACAAAGAAGTCGAAAAATTAGAGCTACAAGGGTATCGCATAATTAATGGTTTGCTCGATTGCTATAAACCATTACTGCTACTAAACAAGGATGACTTTAAGCGTGCACTAAATGGCGATTCACGTTTATTAATAGAGTCGCGACTTGTTAAAAAGCTCTCTAAAAAGCACTTAAATAGTTACCAACACGCAATAGATGCGATGCAAGAAGAGCCCGATCACTTTGCGGCATACGAGTTTTATTATCGTTGTAGATTAATCCAAGATTATATAAGCGGTATGACCGACCAATTTGCTTACGATGAATATCGCAGCCTTATGGTTATTGATTAGTTGTATTACTCTGGATAATTTTTAATTTTGCGCTTAAAATCAAACTATTAATATTTAAGCGCGCATAACTTCATGATATCAAAACTAATTAGATTTACCCTTTGCTTTGCCTTATTTTATAGTGCGCAAAGTGCTGCATACAACGAAGCTATGTGCATTTTAATTAAACAAGAAATGCAGCAAAATAGTAATAATAAAGCGAGTCAAAAATATCGTAAAGCTGCGCGTGATTACAAAAATAACTGTAATAAGCCAAAAGAAATTCAAGCACAACCTAAGCCCCAAATAATGGAGCCTGAACCGGCGATTATTACTCAGCCCCAACCTAAAATTGTTGAACCTGCCCCTGTAATACAACCCACTGAAGAAGCTGTTAAAGATAGCATCAACGAGCAAACACTTAATTTAACTGATGATCAAAAACAACAAATTAACGATCAGCTAAATACCAATAGTAACGAAATAGTAATTGATGCAGAGCCAACAACAGTAGTACCCGAGCAAGTAGTTACAGAGCAAAAAAGCGAAGCCGCAATAGAGCAAGTACAACTGGCGACACCAGAGCAAAGCGTTCAACCTGCGTCTGAAAAGCCTGTACCTTTAAAATCAGCACCTGTGTTAACTAAACCAGCGCCTGTAATTGCGCCGCAACCTGTAGCACAAAGCCCAAGCTCGTTACTTTTACCCACTTTAATACTTGTTATAGTGGTACTTATTGGCGCTATGATAGTCGTGCGCCTGCGCCGTGCAAAACAAAGCAAAGCGATGGCAGAACCGACTATAGCGGCTCCACCTGAAGTTAAATCAGAAAAAATTGCTACGCCAGCTAAACCTGAAATTAAAGCAACAAAGCCAGTACAAACAACAAAAGATCCAGAGATTGAGCCTGTCGCCATCAACGAAGTAACTCAAGATAATAAAGCAGTTGAGAGCAGCGTAGAGGCAAATGAAGAGCCTTTAGAGCCTACGAACACTGCGCAAAATGCTGATATTGAACATACATCAACGCAAATTTCAGATGAGCAAAACAACGTAGCTACACAAGTGCAAACAAGCGAAATTGAGCCTACACCGCTTAACTCAACTGATACTTTAGAGCAAACAAGTACCGCTACGTTTAACGAAGTAAAACAAAAACCTGAACCTAATACCGCCGAGTTTGAAGCAGCAGCAAAAACAACCTTAGAGCGTATTAAAAATGCCAGCAGCTTTAATGAGCCAGAGGTACGCGACTTTGACCCAGATGCAAAGCCAGTAAAAAAACAACGTAAGCACTATACAGCGCAAGTAACGGGGCCTGCGCCAATAGAAGCCGAACATAACACTGTAGAGCCGGTTATTACTACTCCTGAGCCAGTAACAGCGAGTGAGCCGGTTATAGATTTACACGCTCCAGAGCAAATATCTGACGCTCAATCGACTACATATACAACAGAGCAAGACTTTAAAGAACCAGAAGTGCGTACATTTAACCCAGATGCACCATTACCTGGTGAAAAGCCGATGCCTAAAAAAGAAGACGCGATACCTGAGCAAGCACAAACAACACCGCTAGTTGATGAGCCAGTAATTGAGCCTAAAAAAGCAGACAGTAACAATCCATTTGCTAACTTATCGTTAGACTCAAGCTGGGATCCTGACTCGGCTGAAAAGCCCAAAATAGAAGAGAAAAAACGCGCACCTAAATCACAAGCTTTAATAGATGCAGAAGAACGCGCTAAAAACATGCAAACCAAATAGTAAGTTTTAAAATAACGCTTCATATTGTGAGGCGCTATTTTCGTAACCAAATAATTAACTGCTTTTTTACCCCATATTACTTACACTCTTATCCCATCCTAAATGCGCCTTAGTAATTAGAAGCTTCACCCCTCGCGCAAACAAGCTCAGCACCTAGTGCAATATTCAAGCTTGAAAGTCTTTTGTAAGCCTACAACTTGTTGACGCGATGGGTGCTGAGCATACATTTAACTGGTGGTATTTTTAGACTGGAGTTTACGGCTACGTTATCCGTAGCCTTAAATTAAAGTAACTTGGTCAACATGCCCTAATTAAAAGTCCTAGTTAACAGCCCTAGCGGTACGTTTATTTTTAAGCTTTAACCCGCCAATTAATAGCAGTGGCCCTATAAACATAGCAAGGCCATACACGCCACCGGTAACCGCGTATTCTGGTTTATTCAAAAAGCTAATAGCAATTAAAATAGCTAACGATGCATTTTGAATTCCAACCTCAATTGAAAGCGTCAGCGAATCAGTTAAATTTAATTTTGAACACTTAGCAATTAACCAACCAACAACCATTGAACCAATATTAAGTGCTATGCACGCCCAAAATACATCGTTAAATGAGCTAACTAATAAATCGCGCTCTTTTATTACTAGTGCTGCAATCATCATAAGCATAAAAAACAACGAGAAGCGTCTAAAAAACGGCTCTGCTTTAATAGCAAAATCACTTTTAAAGTGACGTAACCAAATGCCTATAGCAACTGGCACTAAGGTAATAAAAAATAGCCCTAATGAAGTAGTTAAAATAGAAAAAGTAGCATCGTCTGCTGGGGCAAACTGACTCATAGCAAAGCCAATAATAAACGGTGTGGTTATTATACTAATTGCGGTAGAGGCAGCGGTTAAACTTACCGAAAGCGCTAAATTAGCTTTAGCAAGCTGGCTTACTACATTTGACATAGTACCGCCTGGGCAGGCAGCTAATATCATTAAACCAATAGCGATAGGCGTTGGTAGGTTAAGTAAATAACACAGCCCTAATGCTAATAAAGGCATTGCTACAAGTTGGCCTATTAAACCCATAACAATGGCAAGCGGGCTTTTAAATAGACGAGTAAAATCGTTTGTTGTGAGCCCAAGACCCATACCAAACATAATAAGTGCAAGAGCGAGCGGAAGTATTACTTCGGTTAATATAGATGCATTCAAATTAGACAGCCTCGTTTGTTATTGTTTTTAATTGGAGTGTTAATTTTTAAGTTAACTGTAACGCCTCTTTGCAATAGCTAGAAGCATTACTTATTTAAAATAGTCGCAATGCGTTTATCCAGTTCTGGAAGTACATCTTGCTCAAACCATGGATTCTTTTTAAGCCATATATTATTACGCGGACTGGGGTGTGGAAGCACTAAATAATTTGGCCAATACTCACGCCACGATTTTACTAACTCCGTAAGTGGCATTTTTTTAGTCTCCGGTAAATGATACGCCTGCGCGTATTTACCTAATACTATTGTCAGCTCAATATTTGGTAGTGCAGCCAATAATTGCTCGCGCCATGCTGGGGCACATTCTTTTCTCGGTGGTAAATCACCCGACTTACCCCTACCCGGATAACAAAAGCCCATAGGTAAAATGGCTATATTATTAGCATCGTAAAATTCATCCCTTGTTAGCCCAAGCCATTCTCGCAGGCGGTTTCCGCTTGCATCGTTAAACGGCACGCCTGTTTCGTGAACTTTTATACCCGGTGCTTGGCCCGCGATTAAAATACGTGCGTTTGGGTTAAATTGTATTACAGGTCGAGCCCCTAAAGGTAAATGAGGATCACAGATCACGCATTTACTAACTTGGTCTATTAATTGGTGACTATTCATGTTTATTTGGCCTTAAATGCTTAATTTTTATCCTAAATGGCCATTTAGGATAAATGAGTTGGTAAAAAATCGGTTTATTTTATCTAAAATGGCGATTAGTTAGTAAAATCCTGATCTTTAAGCCTAAATGCCCTACAGCCCTTATAGTACCTAGTGTTCTTTCGCCCATACCGCAAATTCGTTACCACTTGGTTCTGTAAAGTGAAACCGACAACCGCCAGGAAACTCAAAAATAGGTTTTAATATTACTCCGCCAAATGTCTCTACTTTTTTAAAGGTTGCGTGTATGTCGTCGCTATAAAAAATAAGTAATGCTGCCCCATGCTGAGTTAGTGATTTTAATGGAGCCTGAAAAATCCCACCATCTAACCCCTGCCCACTAAACGCCGTGTATTCTGGGCCGTAGTCAGTAAACTGCCAATTAAATACATGACTAAAAAAGGCCTTAGTTGCGGGTAAGTCGCATGCAGGAAACTCTACGTAATTTAGTTTTTCGTGATCGCTCATCGTTATTTCACTCTTTATTTTTACTCAGTTTATTAACCTTAAGCTTTACATGCAGCCTGTGCAATATCATTAAACAATAACAGATCAGTATTTTACTAAGTAATCTGAACTCTGGATAATAAATCTATCTCGAGCAGCTATTTTCAGCCCTAGAGAAAATAAATTTAAATATCACCATAATTCAATACGTATAAAACCTGTTAACCAAGGTTCAGGTTAAGTAAGAAGGATAATTTACTAAAAGTTAGCCGCCGTAAATGAGAATAGCTATCTTTTGTATTTGTAACATATATAATAGCGCCTTTGTTTTATCCTCAGCTTTAAATAAAGGGATTAATTAACTATGCAGGCACCTTTGCACAGTGCGCCATTCGATAAGGTTAACGTAATTGCGCTTATAGTAAAAAGCGTAAGCAGTTATCGAGTTTTGGTATTTTTACGTTTTTTTATTGCCATAATTGGTGGCTATGCCTTTACCTCTGCAAGTACTGCGTTATTAAGTTTTGTATTGCCAATAGCTAAGCAAGACGCTGTACTGTTTAGTGTTTCAATCAGCATTTTAATTTATGCCGTAGTATTTATTTATGCCTTTAGCGTTAAATCATTAAGAAAAGTTTGGATCAGTATTTTACTAAGTACAGGTGCGTTTATCGGATTGCTTGTATTACTAAAGGGTTGGGTATGAAAGACAGCTTTTTTAGATCGATGACTTGGTTACACACTTGGGTAGGGTTACTCGTTTGTTGGTTATTATATTTAATATTTTTTGCAGGAACACTTAGCTTTTTTAGAGACGAAATAACGCTGTGGAATCAACCTGCCATACATAATGTACAAGCCCAAACACAGCGTATAGAAGCGCAAAAACAACAAATAATTACAGGGTTCGATTACTTAGCTAACCATGGAGCTAACTCATCAAGCTGGCGTATTACATTACCTGAGCCGCGTATTCCTTATTTAATTTATGGTTATGCAAAGCCAAAAGAGCCAGGCCAGCGCCGCAGCCAGTTTAAAAACACACAGTTAAACCCTAATACCATGAAAGAGCTTGAACCCTTTGTAGATACTAAAGGTGGTAACTTTTTTTATCGGCTGCACTATGATTTACATTACATGGATGCAATAACCGCACGCTGGATTGTATGTTTTGCTAGCTTTTTTATGCTGATTGCCATTATTTCGGGTGTGGTTATTCATAAGCGTATTTTTAAAGATATGTTTAGTTTTAGACGTAATAAAGGTAGCCGTACGTGGTTAGATGCCCACAATTTAAGCTCTGTGCTTGCCCTGCCTTTTCATTTAATGATTACTTACACGGGCATGATTACGCTCATATTTATGTTGTTTCCCTACCCTGCGCAAACGTCTTACGATAACGGCATGCGTGGCTTTTTTAACGATGTAACCCCTCGCAACACCATGACCGATAAAGCCCAAGGCGAATCATCAATGGTGCCGATTCAAAGCATTTTGGATCAGGTTTATACTAAGTGGCCTCATGCAGATATTACTCGCGTACAAGTTAACCAACCAAATATGGCAGCTTCAACAATTACCGTATTGGTAAGCGCAGGTAAAGCACTACGTGACCAAGCACCACGCTTAATATTTAGTGGTGCTACAGGGCAAATGGTCGCTAAAACTGATGACGAGCTAACTAGCAGCAAAGCGCTTTACGAGTCGCTTAATTCAATGCATACGGGGCGTTTAGCTACGTGGTTACTGCGTTGGTTATACGTATTAGGCGGTATTGCAGGCTGTGTAATGATTGGCTCTGGCTGTATTATGTGGGCTAAGCGAATTCGCGAGCGAACTAAAAATAACGTTAAACCTTCGTTTGGTTTAAAACTAGTTGAAGGGTTAAACCTAGCCACTATTATGGGACTTCCACTGGCAACGTGTGCATTTTTTATTGCTAACAGACTACTTAGCCCAACTACCGCAGAGCGCGCCGATAAAGAAATACTCGCGTTCTTTTTAACATGGCTAGCGGTTGCTCTTTTAGCACTTATAAAGCGCGACACACTGCAATGGCGAGTTATGGCAGCTATAAATGCTGTTGCATGTTTAAGCGTACCGGTTATTAATGCACTTACAACTAACGGTAATCTAATTAGCTATTTGATGCACAAACAGTGGGCTTTATTTACTTTTGATGCACTGTTTTTGTTATTTAGTATATTGTTTTTTATACAAACCGAAAAATTACGTACTGCTAAAAACAACTCAAAAATAATCAGCCCTAGTCAATCTAATAACCTTAAAAGGCAAAAACCATGATTGATTTACTTGGGTTTAGCCTATGCCTGCTCAGTTTTAACTGTTTTGCGCTGGCTAAGTATAATCATTTTAAAGATGTATTTAAAAAACGCCCTACAGAATCCCAACGTAAAAAGCTGCTATTAGCTGCTTGGATCAGTATTTTACTAAGCTTGGTGCTTTGTATAGTTACTCAAGGTGGATATGGAACATTACTATTTTGCGGGTTTATGAGCCTAAGTGTCTTAATTATAATGGTTTTTTATAATTTTTTAGTAGGCTACGTAAAGTGGTTTAGTGTTTTAAATCGCGTGTTAGTTGTACTAAGTGGGTTGTTTTTAGCGTTAAACTAGCCTTAGTTAGTAAAAACGTGATCCGTTATTTTCTCATATATTAGGCAAAAAAAATGGCAAGCTATATAGCTTGCCAACAATAGGGGATATTCAGTGTTTCTAATACTTGCTGTCTCACGGCAAGTGCATACAATATAACCATAATATATGTAAGTTACTTTACAGTTAAATTACTCTTTTATTACTACTTTAAAAACGTATATAACTAACTGTAAACCCCCTTTACATAGTCTCTTGGTTTACCAAAATTATTTCATCGGTAGCAAAGCCCAACTCTTTAGCTTTAGTTAAAAAGTGTTCTTTAAGCTCTTTGCTAACCGTTGGTGTACGCGATAAAAACCACAAGTAATCTTTGTTGTAACTGGTTATAAATGCATATTGGTAATCGGGTTGGTCAAGTTCAAAAATCACGTAAGCGCCATAAAATGGACCAAAAAACGAGACTTTAAAATGCCCTGTGTCGGTGCCTTCAACAAACTTGGCTAATCCTTCGGCGTCATTCCATTTTTTATCATCCGTTAAATACCCTTTGTTAAGGACCTTTACTGTGCCGTCGTCGTTAATTGAATAAGTAGCGGTAACTTGCTCCATACCTTCTTCAAACGAGTGATTAAGACGCGCTATTTCAAACCATTTTCCTTTATATTTTTGTATATCAAAGTTTTTAACGGGTGTTATTCCCTCAGGAGGGCTGTTGCAAGCACTAAGAAAAAATAGCCCTGTAATAAGTAAACCGTATTTAATAGCCTTCATGTAAGCTCCTTTTTAAATTACATAAATAGTACGTATTATCTAAATATAGATGGATATAAAGTTTGCTAGCCGATTAAAAAATTTTGCTATAGGATCATATTAATTCTAAAGCAATAAAAATGACCATAGCATGAAAATTTGGGTAGATGCAGACGCGTGTCCTGTTGTTATAAAAGAAATACTTTTTAGAGCTGCAGAGCGTATGAAAATCGAGACTATTTTAGTGGCTAATCACGCAATGCGTATTCCGCCGTCAAAATACATAAGCCGCGTTCAAGTATCGTCGGGGTTTGATGTAGCCGACGACGAAATAGTAAAACGTATTGAAAAAGGCGATTTAGTTATTACTGGCGATATTCCGCTAGCAAGTGAAGTAATTGATAACGGCGGGCAAGCACTCAACCCGCGTGGCGAGCTTTATACCACCGAGAATATCCGCTCAATACTTAACGTGCGCGACTTTATGGATACCATGCGCTCAAGTGGCGTAGAAATGAGTGGTGGGCCACCGCCACTTAGCCAAACCGATCGCCAAAACTTTGCAAATAACCTCGACCGTATTTTAGCGCAAAACAAGGCTAACTAACTTGAATACCCAATTAGTTGGCTTAGGTGATACGCAATTTAGCGTGGCGGTATACGTAGCAAAAGCGCCGCCAATGCCGTTTTTTGAAACACTTGAATGCCTAGAACCGGTTATAAATGAGCAAATAAATACCATAAACCAGCACTGTGGTAATGGTTGGCGTAAGGTATTTAACGTTTACGCCAAAGTGCTATTTTCCCTGCCAAGTGAGCATTATTCATTTGCTAAACAAGCCCCTACTTGGCAACAATATCGCGATGAGTATTTACTGCAAAAAAACAGTAAAACTGCCCTGCTATTTAGCGCGCCTAACACTACTATTACGTGTGCAAATAAAGCTACTAGCAATAAAAACCAGTTGCACATAATTGCCGGTCGTACGCACGCTAAAAACTTATTACAACAAGGTAAGTTACATGCACAATTTGATTGGCTCGACGACGAGTTTGCAATAGACACCAGTAACAACATTATTGTGTGCCCATATTTTGATTATAGACAGTTAAGTAATATAAAAATTGCGAGATTAAGCGAACTAGTCGCGCAGCTAAAAAAATAACACATTGTAAGGAACGACCATGGCCGGAATTTTAGAGTTAAACGAATTATTAAAATCAATGCAGCCTGTGCTTAAACAAGGTGAATACATATTTTGCTGTTTGGCAGGGAAATTGGCTGATTATGTTCACTTAGAGCCACTTGCCACTTACGTTGAAGAGGAAGGGCTAACCCTTATTTTAAAAGCTGAAACCGCCGATAAAGCAGGTATTACTTACGAGGGTAAATATAATTTAATTACTCTTAATGTACATTCAAGTTTAGAGGCCGTTGGTTTAACCGCTGCGGTATCTGCAAAGCTCACTGAGCATAATATAAGTGCTAATGTGGTAGCTGCGTTTTATCACGACCATATTTTTGTACAAACAGATAAAGCACAAGCCGCGATGAAAGCGCTTGGAGAGATTGGTTAGGGTTGCTGGCACAGTAATGATCTGAGTGATGTGGATATTAGAGCGTCGGGTGGCGCTTCGCTTAACCGACCTACGTATAAAATAAAAGCGTGGTGTAGAGAGGGTTATATAAAAACACCGAGTTTGTTCACTCGGTGTTTTTATTGGTGCCAAATAGCGGGTGCTTGTTCAGCTTGTAAAACTTAAACTACATACCCACTAAAGCCTAGCGCTTTAAAATACAGCTTCGGAATGCCAAATTTGCACTCATTTAGCAGTTCGCTAAAGCGCATTCTATCAAGCGGGTAAAACTCATTTTCTAAGTCGTGCCCTGTTTGTGTTTTACCTGTTTCGGTTAAACCCAATTGCGCGCACGTTGTAAGCTGGGCTTCGCGCTCAAATGAAGTTTCAGGGCGCATTAAATCTGCAATATAAAGGTTTGCGTCTTTTTTAAGGCTTCCTTTAATCGCTTTTAGTAACTCTTTTTTATCGCCGTTATCTTGTACAAAATGCATTACCAATAAACATAAAACGGCATCGGCTTTAACCGATAATTTATTAACAGGTCCACTATGAATATTAACGCGGCTTGCTATGCCTTGCTCATCAAATTGCTGCTTCGCGATAGCAAGCATATCGGCCGATGTATCTTGCGCGGTAAATTGCCATGTAGGGTTTAGTGCCGCTAATGCGAGTACTTCTTTGCCTGTGCCTGCCCCTACTACTAAAATATGCGCATTATCGCTTAGCGTTGCTTTTAGCTGCGCGTTAGTGAGCTGATGTAATAATTCATAACCAGGAACTAAACGGGTTATACGGCTATCGTATTGTGTTGCTTGCTCGCCTGTAAACGTTGGCATTGTATCTCCTTGTTTTCAGTAATGTTGCTTATAAAACTTCAACTGTGGAATATCCACCTGGCTTTTTGGCTACATGCACTTGAGTGGCTACACGCTCGCTCATTTGTGTTACGTGCGATATAACGCCTACTTTTCTGCCTTGTGCTTGCAAAGAATCCAAAGCGTCCATTGCAATGCTTAGGGTTTCGCTGTCTAACGTACCAAACCCTTCGTCAATAAACAAAGAATTGATTTGTACTTTGTTTGACGAAAGCGATGCTAAACCAAGTGCAAGTGCGAGCGATACTAAAAATGACTCCCCGCCTGAGAGTGTATTAACAGAGCGTTGCTCGTCGGCCATGTCGCGATCGATAATCGCAATGTCGAGCGTTTGCGCTATGGCGGTTAATTCGTAGCGTTTGTTGAGTGTTTTTAAATGGCTGTTGGCATAGTGCAGTAATATTTTTAACGTTTGTGTTTGCGCTAAGTTACGCATGGTTTTACCCGTTGCATCACCCAATACTTTATTAAGCAAATGCCACTGTTCAACCAGCGTTTTAAGTTTAGTTAACTCAGCCTGCTTACCTTCAAGCGCTTTTGCGTTTTGGTTGTGTTGCTCAATAGCGGTATTAGTTGCTAGTAATGAATTTTGCAGCTGCGTTTGTTGCTCGTTTAAGCTGCTTAGTTGAGTACTTAAAGCCTCTGCACTTTGCGTTGGTTTATCGCTACTGTTGTGTTTTTCAAGCGTAAGTTGCTGCTGTTTTAATGCGGCGTTTGCATCTGTTAGGGCTTGAGTTAACTGCTCGTGCTGAGTTAAATGCGCTTTAATAGTATCGCTACTGAGCGTTAGTAAAATTTTGACCTGTTCGTGCGTTGCATTGCTATATTGCGCTTTAAAGTCAGTAAACCACTGGTTATAACGTGCCTCAAGCGTTGCTAGCTCTTGGCTGTTTTCAAGTAAGCGTTGCTCAACATTTTTAAGCGTTATAGCGTGCTCATCTCGTTGTTTTATAGCGTCGTCATATGCTTTTTGACTCGCTTGAACCTGCGATTGCATTTGCTCTTGCGCACTTGTAAGTTTTGCTTGGTAGTCGTCTGCGCTTATTTGCTCGTTATTAAATAAAGCTAAGCGCTCACTTTGCGTAGCGTTTAATAGCTCTTTAGCTTTTACAAACTCTTCATTAAGTGCTTTTAACGATTGTTCGTTGTTACTTATAAGCGGTGTGAGCTGCTTTATTTGCTCATTAGCTGTGTCTTGACGTTTTTGGCTTTGCTCAAGTTGCATTTGAGTTTGCTGATACTGCGTAACTTGCTCGTGCAACTGGGTAAGCTCAAGCGTATTGGCTTGTAGTTGCTGCCAAAAATCACTGTTTTCAAATTGGCTATTAAGCGTTGTACCGAGCTCGTTAATTTGCGCACTTAGTTCGCTATGCTTACTCGTTATTTGGTTTTGCTGATGTGTAAGCTCAAGGTGTTTATTACTAAGTTGCTGCTGTACTTGCTGCTCTGCTTTAAGTGCTGCTAGTAGCTCATTTACTTTAGTTTGCAGTGTACGTTGGCGTTTTTGCTGCTCAAAGTATTGCGCTTTTTGCTCCGTTAACTGCTTATAAGTTACTTCAAGCTGATCAGGCGTTAAGTCGTTAAGCTCGGTGCGTGCACCTTGCATGGTATTTTTAATGTCGAGCTGTTTAGCTTTTGCTGTTTGTATTATTTGCTCAAGTTGTCCGTGTTCAGCAGTTAATACGGCATGTTGAGTTTGGTGCTTATGCAGCTCGCTTTGTGCATGGTCAAATTGCTTTTTAGCTATATTAAAAGCATTCTCAAAATCAGTAATTAAGTTATTTAATTGCTGATTTTGATTTACCGCATACGGGTGCTCCGTTGCGCCGCACACTAAACAAGGCTCATTAGGGCGAAGCTCTGTGCGTAAATGTTCTACGTTTTCGCTGGCTCTTAAGCGCGCTTGGTTAAGTGCGTACTCGCTGCCTTTAAGCGCTTGCTCACTGGTTATTAAATGCTGATTAAGTAAAGCATGGGCTTGCTGGCTTTCATTTAACTGCTGATTAAGTACTTGTTGGCGTTGAGTGCTTTGTTTTAGTTCTGCGTTAAATTGCCCGTAGCGCTCTCGCTGCTCTTTTAAGTAATCAATACTTTTTAGCTGCGCGTCGCAGTGCTCTGCATTAAATTCATTAAGCTGAGTATTTAATGCCTGTAAAGTTGATTGCTCACCACTAAGTGCCACCTCGCACTGCTGCACTTTATTATTTTGCGCATTTAAAAGATCGCTCTGACTTGCAAGCTCGCTATTAAGAGTTTGGCTTTGTGCAAGGTTTGCGGTTAATTGCTGCTGTGCATTTAAGTAAGTATTAAAGCTTTGCTGATAGTAGCTCCAGTCTTTTGCTAAAACATGCAGCTGTGCATGCTCATTAAGCCATTGCTGGCTTTTAGCTGAGTCGGTATTAGCAAGTTCAAGCTCGCTATTGCTTTGTTTAAGCTGTTGTTTGAGCTCATCTAATAGAGATTGCTCTTTGGTTATTTGCGACTCAGTACCTTTTACAGCTTGAGTTTGCAAGGCTATATTGCTATCGAGCTCTCGCGCTTTAGCTATAACGGGCGCTGCATTTTGTTTTTGCTCATTGGCGTTATTAAGCAGCTCGGTGTGTTTAGTAAGCGCGGTATTACGCTCGTTAATTACCGCTAAATGATCAACACTTTTAAGCGATGTTATTTGCTGATCCAAAGCCGTATTTTGATCGGTTAACAAATTAAAACGGCTGCGGTTATCTTTTATTTCAAGCGCTTGTTTAGCTTGTTTTGCCTGCTCGCTTTGCTCAACGATACTTTCAAGCGCTGAGCTTGCTTGTTGCTGGGTTTGCTGTGCTTGCAGTAAGTTTTGCTCAAGTACTGTAGCTTGCTGATACCAGTTAAGTGCTTTTTCGGTTTTGGATAGCTCTTTTTTAGTGTGTTCGGTTTGCGCTTTTAAATCGGTTAACTTGGTTTGTTGTAGCTCAAGTTCATCGCTCGTTAACAAAGTATAGCTTTCAAGACCAGCTTTAAGCGCTTCAAGCGTTGCTACTTGCTCTTTATGGCGCTCAAAAATACGCACGCCAATACGGCTAAATTTATCGGTACCTGTTAAGCACTCTAAAAGTTGCGCTCGCTCATCGCCAGTGGCTTTTAAAAACGCAGCAAACTCATGTTGTGCTAAAAGTACGGCACGGGAGAATTGCTCAAAGTTAAGCCCTATTTTACTCTCGACTTCTTTTATTGTGTGGCTTTTGTCAGCTATAAGGGTTTCGTCTGGCAGGGTTACTAAAGTGTGCTCTGCTACTTTAAGTTTGCCTGTTACTTTTTTATGGGTTCGTGCAATTGTATAGCGCGCACGATAAAGCTGTTTATCTTGTCCTAAAAAGTCGACCTCGGCGTAACCTTCCCATGTACCTCTGCGTAGCAAGTTTCGCGCATCATTAAGCTTAATGCTGTCGCCGTTAAACTCAATTAAGTTACCTTTATCACCGCGCAGCCTCGCTGTTTTTGTATAAAGGGCTAAACAAATAGCATCTAAAAAGGTACTTTTACCAGCACCGGTATCGCCTGTTATAGCAAACAATCCTGCATCTTTTAATGGGGCTTTAGTAAAGTCTATTTCAGCGTCAACTATTGAAGCTAAATTATGAATACGAACTGCGGTTATTTTCATAGTTGTTCTTGCTCCGTAAGCTCGTTTATCACATCACTTAAAAGTGTTTTTAGCTCATCGGGTACGCTTTGCCCTGCCATGTCTTTATCGTTTGCGAACGCTTGTTCTAATAGGTTTAGTGGATTGAGCATTTCAACTTCGCTTAAATCTTCAAATACGGTGTTGTCGTCATTTTGCGCTGATTGCTCACGTACACGTTCAATACCACAAAATTTAATATGCTTACCTTCAAGTGCTTGTTCTATTTGTTCTCTGAATGTTGTGTCGGTATCGCTTGATTTAAGCTTTACACGTAAATAAGGCGCTATTGTATTTTGTGCAGTGTCGAGCGCTTTAATTTGCTCGCATAGTTCGCTTAATGGTACACACTCCCCTTTTGGTAAAATAATTACATCGGCAGAGCGCGGAATGTAAAGGGGGTTTACAGTTGTACTAATATGTTGTTTTTCATCAATAATAAACTCAACAACATTTACTTGGTGCGTGTAGTTACGTTCTGAAAACGACATAGGGATAGGTGTGCCGCTGTAGCGAATAACATCACTTTTAGCGACTTGTTGCGCTTTGTGTAAGTGCCCAAGGGCAACGTAGTTGGCTTGTTTACCAAATACATTGGCTGAAATAGACTCTTCACCACCTATTACTAAGTTACGCTCAGAATCACTTGAGATGTCCCCGCCCTTTGCGTGTAAATGCCCCATAACTATTAATGGTGAGTTTTGCTCGTTTATATTAGTAGCTTGCTCTAGTGCAAGTTCGTAAGCTTTTGAAACGCCTTGAGCATAACTAGGACCGTTTTCGGTTTGGCTAAGTAAACTTACATCACTTGCGCGTAAAAATGGCATAGCGACGATTACAGCGCGTTTACCATTGGTATTTATGGTAATAACAGTTTCATCGGGTGTTGCGACATCAAAGCGCCCTACTACGTGAGTATCAAACTGTGCAAGTAATGGCTGAGCTGCCAAAATACGATTTGCAGAGTCGTGGTTACCCGCAATAATCACTACGTGTAATAGTGGGCATGCTTTTTTGGCGTCTTTAATAAATTGATAAAGCTGATTTTCAGCGCTAGCACTTGGAGTTGCTGTATGATAAATGTCGCCAGCAACTAAAAGTAAGTCTATTTGTTGTTCAACAAGAGTGGCTAATAACCATGTAAAAAAAGCTTGATGTTCAACACGGCGATCGTGTTCGTAAAATTGTTGGCCAAGGTGCCAATCTGAGGTGTGGAGGACTTTCATGTCGCGCTCTTAATAAAACCGTAAGAGCGCCAATATACCCAAGGCTGTTAAAGATGCAAGCCTAAGGCATGCATTACGTTAGGTTAAACTGTACCAAGCTGAAAAAACAACCGGTAATGCTAAAAGTGCCATTAATAATGGAATTTTTAACGTTTTAGTTTGTTTTGCGTGTAGCGCCTTTAGTGCATTAGTTTCGTTGCACGCTGCTACTTTATCGATATAAAAATAACCCGAATCGAGATACTGCTTACAGTTATTCTCACTTGCTGGAATCGCAATTAGTTCTTGTTGTTTTTTTAGGATGTAAAAATCCATAAGCCCACCGCATTTCTTGCTAGTAATCGATATTAATTTGAGGATAAATGTGACGAATTTATTTGCCTCAAATAAAAAGGTTGGCGATTTTAAATATAAACAGCACTAAAGATCAACCTAAAATTACACTATTTGTCATTTATCGTACAAATAGCGAATATTAATGAAGTTCGGCAATATTTGAGCCAATTATTTACTCGTTTCACTGTATTTTTGTTCAGTAGAGTGGGCTTTTAGGCCATTTTACTTGTTGCGAATTAGTAATACTTATACGTAGGATTAATGGTCTACCTGGTAATGTCAAAGCAATACTTTTTTAGCAATATATATAAAATGAATGATATTTTTTTAAGTTCTGGGACTTTGTATTTAACCGATCAAAACCATTATTAAAACCCAATTTTGTAAACCCCCTTTACAGTTTTTATCTATTCGTATTTTGTTACAAAATAATTGTATTTTTCAATCTAAAAAACTAAGTGAACATCACCCTAAAAATACGGTACTTGGTCGCTAATTTATTGAAGCTAACTGGTATATTTGTCAAAGTACGCTCACAAAATTATATTAGGACTAACAATGAAAAAAATAGGTCTTACGCTAAGTGCTTTTGTATTGCCATTCGCAATATCTAGTGCAGCTATGGCGTCTTCGGTTGAGCAAACAAAAGGTTCTTTTGTTGATAAATTTCGTCAATTAGACGAAGCACTTCCTACACCCAATGTTTATCGTAGTGCCGCTGGCGAACCAGGTGAAAAATACTGGCAGCAACGTGTAAACTACGATATTGATGTGAAGCTAGATGAAAAAAAGCACCGCATCACTGGTAGTCAAAGCATTGAATATAAAAATAACTCACCACATACGCTTAAATATTTATGGTTACAGTTAGATCAAAATATTTTTAAAAGTGACTCTATTGCCGAAACAACTAAAACGTTTAAAAGCACTTTAGAAAGCCTACCAGCTCAAAAGCCCGCTAAATTAAGTTTAGGTGAATTACGTCGTCAGCAATTTATGAGCGACAACGAACTGGGTTATACAATCAGTGGCGTAAAAGATGACGATGGTAAAGAGCTACGCGTAACTGTAGTTGATACCTTAATGCGCATCGATTTAAACGAGCCATTAAAACCAGGTAAAGAAGTAGAGTTTAGCATGAACTTTGCCTTCAACATTGTTGAAGAGGATGCAGTGGGTGCACGTTCTGGTTACGAGCACTTTGAAGAAGACGGCAACGACATATTCTTAATTGCTCAGTGGTTTCCTCGTTTAGCGGCTTATACCGATTACGAAGCATGGACAAAC
This sequence comes from Pseudoalteromonas sp. MelDa3, assembly GCF_002863625.1. Lineage (NCBI taxonomy): Bacteria > Pseudomonadati > Pseudomonadota > Gammaproteobacteria > Alteromonadales > Pseudoalteromonadaceae > Pseudoalteromonas > Pseudoalteromonas sp. MelDa3. The sequence continues at coordinate 43,924 of NZ_PJBR01000003.1, forward strand.
AAGCCGTTTTTAGGCTCTGGTGAGTTTACGCTTGAGTTTGGTGATTACGATGTTGAGATTACTGTTCCGGCAGATCACATTGTATCGGCAACAGGTAAACTTGATAACGCGAGCAAAGTACTTACAAGTACTCAGCGTAAACGTTTAAAGCAAGCCGAAACATCTAAGCGTCCTGTGTTTATTGTTAACGCAGAAGAAGCGCTAGAAAACGAAAAAGAAGGCACCGACAAAACTAAAACGTGGCACTTTAAAGCGCAAAACGTACGTGACTTTGCTTGGGCGTCGTCTCGTAAGTTTATGTGGGATGCAAAGGGTTATCAGCAAGGTGGTGACGTTCAGCCTTTAGTTATGGCAATGTCGTTCTTCCCTAAAGAAGGTGGTGACTTATGGGAGAAGTACTCAACTGAAGCGGTAGTACACACAATGGAAGTGTACTCTAAGTATTCTTTTGACTACCCATACCCAACTGCGCAATCGGTAAATGGTCCTGTTGGCGGTATGGAATACCCAATGATTACCTTTAACGGCCCACGTACTAAGTTACAAGATGATGGTACACGTACTTATTCTCAAGCTGAAAAGCGCTTTTTACTTGGCGTAGTTATTCATGAAGTGGGTCATATTTACTTTCCAATGATTGTTAACTCAGATGAGCGCCAATGGACGTGGATGGATGAAGGCTTAAATAGCTTTTTAGATGGCGTTGCTGGTCGTGAATGGGATCCTACTATTCCTTGGGGTGTTGAGCCTCGCGATATAGTGAGCTACATGAAGTCTGAAAACCAAGTACCTGTTATGACTCAGTCAGACAGTGTATTACGCTTAGGTCCTAATGCTTATACTAAACCTGCAGCAGCCCTTAATATTTTACGTGAAGTAATTTTAGGCCGTGACTTATTCGACTTTGCATTTAAAGAGTATGCTCAGCGCTGGAAATACAAGCGCCCTACTCCAGCTGATTTTTTCCGTACAATGGAAGAAGCCTCTGGTGTTGATTTAGATTGGTTTTGGCGTGGCTGGTTTTACACCACAGACCATGTAGATATCTCTTTAGATAAAGTATATCAACTACGTTTAGACACTAAAAACCCTGATATTGATTACAGCCGTTTACGTGATATTGAAGCAGACAAACCTACTTCATTATTTGTTGAGCGTAACCGCGCACAAGGTAAAAAAACATGGGTTGAGAAAAACTCTGATGTTACCGATTTTTATGACGAAAACGACCGTTTTACTGTAACCAATAAAGAACGTAACTCGTACAATAAGTTTTTAAAAGGCTTAGAGCCGTGGGAGCGTAAAACGCTTGAGCGTGCTTTAGAAGAAGATAAAAACTATTACGTTATGGAATTTTCAAACCTTGGTGGTTTGGTAATGCCTATTTTATTAGAGCTAACATATGAAGATGGCACTAAAGAAGAGCGCTATATTCCTGCTGAAATTTGGCGTCGTAATTATAAAAACGTTCAGAAGCTGATTGTTACCGATAAAAACAAACCGCTTGTATCAGTTACTGTTGATCCAGGCTGGGAAACAGCTGACGTAGATGTTGAAAACAATAACTACCCTCGTCGTATTATTCCTTCACGTATTGAAGTGTTTAAAAAGGAAAAGAGTAAAGCTAAAGTAAGTCGCGATATCATGCAAGATATTAAAACTGAGCTTAAAACTGATGAGAAGAAAGACGAAAAGGATGACGGTGAGGAGCAGCAATAATGCGCTTTTTGCTTATTATTGTTTGCCTTTTAGTTGCTGCGCCAAGTATGGCGCATCAACTAAAGTCGTCAGTTACAACCGTGCTTTTTAATAAACGAACGCATAATGTTGAATTAATGCATCGCTTTTATTTACATGATACCGAACACGCCGTAGGAACATTGTTTAAAGGCAAAATTGATATTATTAGTAATAAAGCCGACCAACAACGTTTTGCTAAGTATGTTGAATCGCATGTTGCTCTACAAACGTTAAGTGGCGAACCTTTACCACTTAGCTTTGTTGGGGCACAAGTTGATGGTAAGTTTTTTTGGGTTTACCAAGAAGCACCAATTCCTGAAAATATTGAAGGAATTAAAATGAGTAATGGCGCACTTCGTGATTTATGGCCATCTCAGGTAAATATGGTAAACGTTGAGGGCAAAGGTAAGATTAAAACTTTAAACTTTGCTCAAGATGATACTTGGCTCGAAGCCCGCTTTGAGCAAAATTAATATTTAAAACTTCCCCAACCGACGCGCACAGCAGTTGTTTATGTGCGCGTTTTCTTCATACGTTTAAACTGCGTTCATGTTTGATCTGTTATTTGTAAATTTACGTAAAATTTGTGAGTTCAATTTGTATATTTACCTTTTTTTGCGCATGATATATCAAGCACTTAAATTACCTTGTTATCAATAGATTGATAATGGTGCGTATTAATATTTAAATATAGTTAGTTTCATTTATCCCTTTGTATTTACCGGCCTAGGGCATAAGCAGTAGAGAATTTTATGTTTAAATTTCATTTAGTAATAACTAAATTCAGGGAATGATATGACTACTCAGGTTGAGGCTATTTTTGGAGTGATTTTTGATTTAGATGGAACATTGGTTTCATCAGAATTAGATTTTGCATTAATAAAGGCCCAAATAGGTTGCCCTTGCGAGCAAGACTTACTTGATTACATTGCTCAGTTGCCCTCACCGTATATGCGTGAAGAGGCAATGAATATAGTTCACCAACACGAATTAATAGATGCACAACATGCCAGTATTTTACCTGGTGTGAGTGAAGCTATTCATGCTTTAAAGTCTAAAAATATTCCGATGGCGATTGTTACTCGCAATTTTGATAAAGCAGCGGCAATTAAATTACAAAATAATCCACTCCCTATCAGCACAGTTTTAACGCGAAGCGATGCCCCAGCAAAGCCAGATCCCAGCGCTTTAAATGCCATTGCTACACTTTGGAACATTAACGCCAGAAATTTACTTTATGTAGGCGATTACCTTTACGACATTCAAGCTGCGCACAATGCAAATATGCGCGCGTGTTTGTACGCTCCAGAGTCAACGCCTGCTTATGCCGATCAGGCAGATTACGTTTTACATGACTTTGTTGAATTAGTGACATTAGTTGAGAGTTATTCTGAAAAAATAGAGTTATGTTAAATAGCGTGCTATTAAATTTATTTAAGAATAAGTGCTACGTTATTTAAATTACAAAATAACGTTTGTTCCTAGCCCAATACGTTTTGAATTGGTAAAATACCGCAAAACGTAACGTATTCATTAGGGGCACAAAATGGGCAGAGCATTTGTAGTTCGTCAAAGTTCTATGATCAAAACAGCCAATGCAAAAACAAAAGTAAACTCAAAGTATGGTAAAGAGATTTACGTTGCAGCAAAAAGTGGCGATCCCGATCCCGAAGTAAATCAAACACTACGCCGTCTAATCGAAAAAGCCAAAAAAGACCAAGTACCCGCACACGTTATTGAAAAAGCAATTGAAAAAGCAGCCGGTGGCGCAGGGGAAGACTATTCTGTTGCCCGTTACGAAGGCTATGGCCCTGGTAATTGCATGGTTATAGTTGACTGTTTAACTGACAATCCGAACCGTACAATTAAAGATGTACGCTTACCGTTTACTAAAACAGACTCAAAAATTGGTACTCCTGGCTGCGTAGCACATATGTTTGATCATTATGCGGTACTTGGCTTTGCGGGTGATGACGACGAAATAGTATTAGAAGCATTAATGATGGCTGATGTTGATGTTAGCGATGTTGAAGCCGAGGACGGTAAAATATCGGTATTTGCACCGCCAACAGAATACTTTAAAGCTAAAACTGCCCTTGAAGACGCATTTGAAGGCATTAACTTTGAAGTAGACGAAATTACGTTTATTCCTCAAGTTAATATTGAAATTGAAGACGAAGAAGTTATTGCTAACTTTGATAAGTTTATAAATATGCTTGAAGATTGTGACGATGTACAAAATATTTATCACAATGCCATTGTAAAAAATTAGATTTAATTAGCTAAAGCTTTAAAAAGCGTGTTTTGTGTATGCAAAACACGTTTTTTTACGTTTGAATAAATGTTAGATATTCATGTGTATTATCTATATACCTTTAAAATGCCTTAAAAGTGATGTTATTCTAATTTTAGGCGATAAAAAACCAGCTTAAAAGCTGGTTTAGCACTTAATCTGAACTTTGCTTAAGCGGTTAAAGCGTATTCGTTTTTTGTGCTTTATATTTTATACGGTAGCTATGTAGCAGTGGTTCAGTGTAACCACTAGGTTGTGTTACACCCTCCAAAACCAGTGCAAGTGCAGCTTGAAACGCTATGCTGTTATTAAGGATTTCTTCGTTTGTTGCCATGGGTGTATACGCAGTGTCGTGCTCGTTTTGACCATCAACCACTTTGGCCATTTTAGCCATTGTTGATTTTATTTGCGCCTTTGAGCACACGCCATTTAGCAACCAATTAGCCATATGCTGGCTTGAAATACGCAGTGTTGCTCTGTCTTCCATTAGCCCTATATGGTTAATATCGGGTACTTTTGAGCAGCCAACGCCTTGATCAATCCAACGTACAACGTAACCTAAAATGCCTTGTGCGTTGTTTTCAAGCTCGCTTTGAATATCTTCTTTTGAAAGCGTTTTAGGGTCTGTCATTAGCGGCGGTGTAAGCAGGTCATTAAGGCTCGCAATAGTTCGCTTAGCTATACTTTGCTGCTCGGTAAATACGTTTATATCGTGATAATGCATTGCATGCAGAGTAGCGGCTGTAGGGGAGGGCACCCATGCAGTATTAGCGCCTGATTTAGGGTGAGCTTGTTTTTGCTCCATCATTAATGCCATTTTATCTGGCATTGGCCACATGCCTTTACCTATTTGTGCTTTATGACTTAAGCCACAAGCAAGGCCAATATCGACGTTGCGATCCTCATAAGCTTGTATCCATGGTTGCTGCTTAATCTGTGCTTTTGGAAGCACAACACCCGCTTGCATAGAGGTATGAATTTCATCGCCTGTGCGGTCTAAAAATCCAGTATTTATAAATACAACACGCTCTTTGGCTGCATAAATACAGGCTTTTAGGTTTACAGAAGTACGGCGTTCTTCATCCATAATACCCATTTTAAGCGTGTTTTTAGGTAAGCTTAGCGCTTCCTCTACTAAGCTAAATAAAGTGTTAGTAAACGCTACCTCTTCAGGGCCATGCATTTTTGGTTTTACTATATTAATACTTTGCGCGCTGGTATTTTTAATACCTGTTTTTTTATTTAGGTCGTGCAGGGCAGCGGTGGCAGTAAACATCGCATCCATAATGCCTTCAAATACCGGTTGATTGTACACATCGGTAATCGCAGGATTCGTCATTAAATGGCCAACGTTTCTAACAAACATCATGCTACGGCCTTTTAAAGTAACGGTGCCGCCATCAAGTGCGGTGTATGTTTTATCACTTTGCAGAGTGCGCTCTACAGTTTTATCGCCTTTTTTAAAGGATTCAACTAATTTACCTTGCATCAAACCAAGCCAATTTTTATAAACTTGTACTTTATCTTCTGCATCTACCGCAGCTACAGAATCTTCACAATCCATAATGGTGGTAAGCGCGGCCTCTAACACTACATCTTTTAAGCCTGCTTTATCTGCTTGGCCAATAATGTGGTGGTGATCGATATGGAGCTCTATGTGTAAATCATTGTTTTTTAATAACACTACGGTTGGGTTTTGTGCTTCACCTTGATAGCCAATAAGCTGAGATGGGTCAGCTAATGTGGTTTGAGAGCTATCACGTAACGTAATTAAAAGTGCGCCATCTACTACTGAATAATTAGTGCTTTCTATATGCGAGCCATTAGTGAGCGGCAATGCTTTATCTAAAAACTGGCGAGCGTAGGCCATTACCTTAAAACCACGAACAGGATTGTAGGTATTGCCTTTTTCGGCTCCATCGTCTTCGCTTAACACATCTGTACCGTATAAAGCGTCGTATAACGAACCCCAACGTGCGTTAGCGGCATTAAGTGCAAAGCGTGCGTTACTGACAGGCACAACCAACTGAGGGCCTGCTGTAAGGGCTACTTCGGGTTCTACATTTTGGGTTTCAATTTCAAAGTTGGTAGGCTCTTTAACTAAATAGCCAATATCTTGCAAAAAGGCATGGTACTTAACGCTATCCCACGTTTTATTAGCAAGATGGTAGTCATCTATTTGCTGTTGAAGCAATTCTCGCTTTTCAAGCAGTGCCTTATTTGTAGGGGTAAGTGTTTGAACTATATGTGCAAAGCTTTGCCAAAATTGATGCTCACTTAAGTGAGTGCCTGGTAGTAATTGATTTTTAACAAAATCAGCGAGTTGTGTGTCTACGCTGAGTCCTGAATGTGTGAGAGTGTGGGACATAATTGCCTTCCTTAAACGGTCGCGATGTTGTTGTGTGCTTGTGCGTTAAGGCAACAATAACTCAAAAAGGCAATGTTGAGTGCTTTTTAGCCATTCACAAAATGTATAGCCACAATAACAACTATAAATTTACTAAATCTAGAAAAGGAGCCTAATGTTGAATCAAGCGAAACGGAGCACACACTCCTAGCCACTCTCACAACATTAAAATAATTTACACACTCGTTCGAAGGATTTTATTATGACAACATATCAACGCGAAACAGACACACTCTCTACTCTTTGCCAATCACAAGGTAGCGCATGGAAAGCTATTAACCCTGAATACGCAAGCCGTATGCGTTTACAAAACCGTTTTCGTACAGGGATTGAAATTGCGCAATACACAGCAGACGTTATGCGTGAAGATATGGCTGCATATGACGCCGACACAAGCCTGTACACCCAATCTTTAGGGTGTTGGCATGGCTTTACTGCCCAACAAATGATGATGGCTATTAAGCGCCATCAAAAAACAACTAAACGCAGCTATGTATACTTAAGTGGCTGGATGGTTGCAGCACTTCGCTCTGCATTTGGTCCGCTGCCAGATCAAAGCATGCACGAAAAGACATCGGTACCTGCATTAATTGAAGAAATTTACACATTTTTAAAGCAAGCTGATGCACGTGAACTAGACCACTTGTTTAACGATCTAGATGCAGCAAAAGCGAATGGCGGCGATGTTCAAGCTGTTATTGATAAAATAGACAACTTTGAAACTCATGTTGTGCCAATTATTGCTGATATTGACGCAGGTTTTGGTAACGAAGAAGCAACTTACTTACTGGCTAAAAAAATGATTGAAGCCGGTGCGTGTGCCATTCAAATAGAAAACCAAGTATCTGACGCCAAACAATGTGGTCACCAAGCGGGTAAAGTGACCGTTCCACACGAAGACTTTTTAGCAAAGATTAACGCAGTACGTTACGCCTTTTTAGAACTTGGTATTAATAACGGTATTATTGTGGCACGTACAGATTCATTAGGTGCAAGCCTTACTCAAAAAGTACCTGTGTCGCAAACACCAGGTGACTTAGCAAGCCAATACAATGCATTTTTAGAAACGACGCCAATTAACGGTGTTGATGACTTAAATGAAGGCGACACAGCAATGAAAATTAATGGCCAGTTATGTAAACCAACTCGCCTAGATAACGGTTTATTTCAATTTCGCGAAGGCACTGAAAAAGACCGCGTAGTACTAGATTGTATTACGAGCTTGCAGTCGGGCGCTGATTTACTGTGGATTGAAACAGAAAAACCTCATGTTAAGCAAATTGCAGAACTGGTAAATCGTGTTAAAGAACACGTGCCAAATGCAAAACTGGTATACAACAACTCGCCTTCGTTTAACTGGACGCTTAAGTTTCGTGAGCAAGTGTATCAAGAGTGGGAAGAAGCAGGCCGTGACCTTAGTGCTTACCCAAGCCTTGGCGACAATAAAGGCCTTATGGCACCAGAAATGGATGCAACAGAACTTGCGCAAGCAGCCGATTTACTAGTGCAAAACTTCCAGCGCGATGGCGCACGTGAAGCAGGTATTTTCCATCACTTAATTACTCTGCCTACGTACCATACAGCTGCGCTGAGCACTGATATTTTATCAGAAGGTTATTTTGGCGATATGGGTATGCTGGCTTATGTACGTGATGTACAACGCCAAGAAATTCGCCGTGAGCAAGCTTCTGTTAAGCACCAAGACCTAGCAGGGTCTAACATGGGCGATACACACAAAGAATACTTCTCTGGTGATAACGCGCTAAAAGCCGGTGGTGAAGATAACACCATGAACCAGTTTTAATTCCTAACTAGATAGTGTTACTCAAGGGCCAATAGGCCCTTTTTTATTGCTTTAAGTAAAGTTAGAACATTGAAGCATAATTACAGATCAGACTTTAACTAGGGCGTGTTGATCTTTGTGGATTGAAATTTGTTCAATCTAGGGGCGATTAAATCGCGGCGCGAGGTTTGTAACCTAGTGGGCTAAGTAAAAACCGAGCAACAAAGAGTTTATCGCCCCTAGAAAGAACCCAAAGGGCAGCGCATGTTTGGTATTTATGCTACGTTATCGCCTATTCATGGGGAATAACCACACTACATAAGCTCCGCCTTGCCTAAAAACCAAACATACTGCTGCAAATTAACCCACCAAAGTTCAACACGCCCTTGCCAAATAATTTTGGATCACTATTTAACTACCTGAGTGAATTTACAGATCAGAGTTTAACTAACCTTTCATAAAACGGCATATTTGGGGTGATTTTGCTGTAAAAAGCGTTTACAACAACTTTAAAAGGCAGGTAAGTGACTGATTTTTGCTTTAATAGGCAAACTTAGCGAATTTATAAACCGATTTTTTACTAACTTCTCTGTGCTATAAAACAAAATTTTACTAACTGATAGGCTATAAACAGTGACTCAAACCGATTTTTTACCAACTCAAGTTACAAAAAATGCTATAAACCGAAATTTTACTAACTGAAGTTTTAGCTAAGTCCGATATTTAACTGTCACAGAAGTGTAAAGGGGGTTTACAGTTTGAATACTAAGGCGGTAAATACAAAAGCCACTTATTTGAAGTGGCTTTTATTTGAGCTATAAATTTATTACCCAGAGTTTATTTAGTGTGTTTATCAAACCACCATTGAATATAAGCTACTTTAGTCATTAAGTTTGATGGGCGAGCTGTAATACCATGCGATGCATTAGGAATGCGCACCATTGCAGTATCAACGCCTTGTAGTTTTAATGCCTGATAAAACTGCTCAGTTTCTGATATTGGTGTACGGTAGTCAGATTCGCCAGTGAGCAACATAGTAGGAGTTTTAACGTTTCCAACATAACTAATAGGCGAGCGCTTCATGTAATGCTCGATGTGATCCCACGGTTTACCCGGAAACCAGTAATCAGCAAAAAACGGGTAAAAATCGGCAGTTAGTACAAAGCTGATCCAATTAATAACAGGCTTAGCAACTACAGCCGCAGCAAAGCGATCGGTATGACCTACAATCCAAGCTGTTAGTACGCCACCGCCAGAGCCACCGGTTACAAACAATTTAGACTCGTCAATAAAGCCTTTCGCTATTAGCGCATCAACGCCAGTCATTAAGTCATCAAAATCGTTACTTGGATAATTATGATGAATAGTTTGTGCAAACTCTTTACCGTATGAATCACTACCACGTGGGTTCATGTATAAAACGACATTTCCTTTGGCTGCAAACAGCTGAATTTCAGCGCTAAAGTGTGGACCGTAATTAGCTACTGGACCGCCATGTATTTCTAGTATTAGCGGATATTTTTTGCTGCTGTCAAATTCTGGTGGGTAAGCAATCCATCCTTGAATAGGCAGCTCATCGTGACTTGATTTAATCCAAATTTCTTCCACTTTAGCCAAAGCTTTGTCGCCCAATGCATCTGCATTAAGGGTAGTTAAACGCTGCGCTTTACCGCGTTTAATTGTTGCTATATCAGCAGGGCGCTGAGTATCGGCAAGGGTAAAGGCTACTTCGCCATCTTCGCTTACATCAAAGTCGCCACCAGAATAAGGGCGACCAAAGGCAACACTGCCAATTTGGGTTGTTATAATTTTACGCTTGCCGCTGCGTGGTTGATAGGCGAGGGCAGTTTGACCTTTATCTGCATAGCTAAAGTATATGCCTTTGGAGTTTGCACTCCATTTTATTTGACCTACGCTACGATCAAAATCTGGCGTTAAGCTAGTTGTGTTACCTGTTTTTAAATCACGAATATAAAGCTGAGCGTTTTCGTAGTTAGTGCGTTTATCATCGTAACCTGTGTACGCTAAGTAACGACCATCGGGCGATACTTTAGGCTGCTCGTCAGGACCATTTCGGTCAGTAATTTTAGTTATATTTTGCGAAGCTAAATCGAGTTTATAGATTTCACTGTTCGTGGGTTTTAGCTGGTTGTTTGTGTGCCTGTTCGCAGAAAAATAAAGCGACTTACCATCGTTACTAAAACTTACATCGCCTGCGCTATCAAATTCATCATGAGTGAGTTGTTTGGCATTACCACCGTTAGCGTCTATGGAAAATAATTGGCTAAAACCTTTTTGTGTGTAACCGCCACCATCTGAACGATAATAAACATTATCGATGAATTTAGCGGGTTCTGCCCAGGTTGCGCCTTTTGGTTTGCCTGGTAAGCTCACTGGCGGTGAATTAGCGCTTGGAACAAACATGCTAAATATTAGCTGGTTAGAATCAGGGTTCCATGTAATCGAACGTGGACTACTCGTTAAGTTACTAATTTTTGCCATAGCACCTGTTTTAAGCCATTTTATATATATTTGGCTGCTGCCATCGCGAGTTGATATAAACGCAAGGCGTTGACCATCAGGAGAGAGGACTGGCGAATAATCCATATGCACGCCAGAGGTTAGCGGTTGCATTTGTTTGGTTTTGTAATCAACAGACCAAATATTACCAACTTTGCGATCTGTTTTTATATCCATGCGGTTACGCACAAAATAAACAGTTTTACCGTCTTCGGTTATATCTATTTGATTGGCATATTCTAAATTAAACACGTCTTGCAGTTGTAGTGTATTTGTTTCAGCGTAGGCTAAATTGCTACAGCCTAAAATGAGGCTAAGTGTTAAAAGCTTTTTCATTTTAATCCCTGTTGTTACTTTTTTAATTTGCTAAGTAGTTATATGTTAGGGATTATTAAATTAACAGTAGGATGCGATGAAGCTCTTATTTAACTCTATGAGTTAAAGCTGTAAAGGGGGTTTACAGCTTCTATTTGAAGTTGTGTAAAAGTTTAGTTAGCTGAGTTACAAAGGGCTTTTATATCTTTTATAAGCGCTATGCCATCAGCATTGTCGCCATGTACGCATAAGCTATCGGCGTTGAGCGTTAGTTTTTTTCCAGTTCGTGTTGTCACGCTGCCATCGGATAAAAGCTGAGTTACTTGTTTTAGTAATGCAGCTTTGTTGTGAACGCTACCCTCAAGTGTTCGTGACACTAAATGCCCGTCGTCGGTGTACTGCCTGTCGGCAAATGCCTCGAGTATTAGATCAACTCCTGAGCCTTTAGCTATTTGAATGTGCTTATTGGCATTTTTAGTCGCTAAGACCATTAGTTTCAAATCTATTGGGTAGCTAGCAATTGCATTTATAACGGTTTGTAATATTTGCTCATCAGCCATCATGTCGTTATAAAGTGCGCCATGCGGTTTAACATAGCTAAGTGTTAAACCTTGTACTTTTGCCATGCCCTCAATAGCGGCTATTTGATAATGCAGGCAATTTGTAAGCTCTTTTTCGCTAAGTACCATTGAGCGCCTACCAAAGCCTTGCTTATCTGGGTAGCTTGGGTGAGCACCAATTTGTACGTTATGTTGCTTGGCAAGTACAAGAGTGTTTGCCATTACGTCGGCATCACCTGCATGGAACCCACACGCAATATTAGCCATATCAATATGTGGCATAACGTCATCGTCTAGCCCCATTTTCCACGCGCCAAAGCTTTCGCCTAAATCACAATTGAGCTTCATATTAGTGCGCCTTTTGCGGTTTTATTGTGACAGGTAATACGCCGTTAGCCGGTGCTTCTCCTAGTAACACTTTTGCAAGTGCGGTAAAAGCGGGACCAGACACAATATCGTTTTTATCTACATCAATATTATATGCGTAAGATGCAAGTACAGCATTTGCATAATTGCCAAATTTAGCAATGTCGTAAGGCGCTCTTAGGCTTATAAAAACAGTGCTTTTATTACTCTGCTTTGCCATCTTTAATAATGACTCAAGTGCTTTTGGTTGCTCTGCATTATTAAGTGCAAAATTAGGATCGTCTTTTAAATCATCCATACCGCCAATTTCTACCGCACTTTGATTAGGCGTTGCATTGCCGGCTATAACTACATCAGCAGCGTGTATTTGTGTTTTAGCTTGTGCAGGGTTAAACCCTTGTAGGCTGCTACAGCTATAGTTTAGTTTTTGCTGGCTGGTAGCTTCAATCGCTTGCTGCATTGCCATACATTTACGCGTGTCTGGCATAATAATATGAACATTACTTCCTGCTTTTAAATTAAGCGGCAAAGTACTGTTATTATTTTTAACCTGCGTTATTGCCTCTACAGCAAGCTGCGCTTCTATTTCGCGATGTGCTGCACTGCCGATTGTTTGCTTTGCATTTATGAGCGCGGTAATAGGGTCAAAATTAGTGCTTAACCTAAATTTATTTTTAAGCGTAATTATACGCATCGCTGATTGTGCTACTTCTTGCTCGTCAAGTTGGTTTGATTTAACCGCTGCAACAAGCTCTTTAATAAGGTCATCGAGCTTGTTTAAATCATCCGGCGTTCTAATTTCAACGGGCATTAGGGCAATGTCAGCCCCAGCCGCAAACGTATTTATTACCGCTTGAGTTGGTGTGAAAAAGTTACTAATGCCAGCCATATCAAGCGCATCAGTTACTACAACACCTTGGTAATTAAGCTCACCACGTAAAATATCAGTAATGATTGCACGCGACATTGTTGCCGGTTTTATCATAGTTTTGCCATTAACACTTATGAACGTTTTGCTATCGAGGGCAGGGTATTGAATATGCGCCGTCATTATCATGCCTGGGTTTTGCTTGGCGATAATGTGCTTAAACGGTGCTAAGTCTTGCTCGTAAATAACTTCTTTTGCATGGTTTACTTTAGGCAAACCTGTATGACTATCTACATTTGTATCGCCGTGGCCTGGAAAGTGCTTTAACGAGGTAATAACACCGTTGTTCTCAAATCCTGCAACCTGTGCGGCGCCCAATTTACTCACTAATGCTGGGTTTTCACCAAACGAGCGTACATTAATAACAGGGTTATCGGGGTTCATGTTTACATCAACCGTGGGCGCGTAGTTTACATTGATACCCAGCGAGTTTAGTTCTTTAGCTATAACAGTTGCTGTTTTTGTCGCAAAGCTCGTACCGTGTTTTTTGTAGGTTGCGCCAATCGACATATTACCGGTAAATGAGGTGGCAACATCGCGTGGTAAACGCGCTACACGTCCGCCTTCTTGATCTATTGATATAAATAGAGGCAGCTTACTACTGGATTTACTTGCAGCTGTTTGCAATTGGCTATTAAGCGTAATGGTTTGTTCTATTGATTGGGTATTTTCAGAAAATAAAATAATTCCACCAATATCGTATTTAGCAATAGCGGTAGCAAGCTCATTAGGTAACTCGGTCATTGGAGTTCGGCATTTATTACTTGCTCCTTGCTGGCAAAAGTAGCGAAAGTCGAGTATTAACTTTTGCCCAAGTTGTTGTTCAAGAGAAAGCACGGGTTTAGCAAGCGAGGATTGTAATGGCATTAAACACCCAGATAAAAAAACGATAGACGGTACAATACACTTATTTAGCAAAACACACTCCAAGGCTAAAAAGTAGATAAATGTATGCAGCTTAACTACTTTTCAGTGCAACTGCAAAGCCATACGCTAAGTGTTTTTACTAATTCAATAGGTGCTTAAGGTTTGTATTTATTAGTAACTTAATTGCATATGAGCGCTATAGTTGGCATGTAAATAAAATATATATTGTTAGGTCGAGTTTATCTTTTGAGGTTGAATTTACTGCTGTGTGTTTGGTTTTTTGACAAGGTGAGGCTTATGCAGTGTAATTATTCGCTATAAATAGACAATAACAAAATATAAAGGGAAACATGCCCTAGCTTCATATTTTTTACGTTTTTTGCATGCAACACAGTTGCTTTCATTTACCTCTATACAGATTAAAAGTAGCAGCTTAATTTAGGCCTGTTGACACTAGGCATAGCTTGCAAGAGTATCTCAGGATTAAGCAAACTGTAACTATATAAGATGGACAAACTCTAAGTTCAATGATGGCAGGGTGATAAAATATGCATTTTTTATAGATAGAATTTCAATAAAAGCCAAGCCAGTATGTTTCATCTCAAATAAAATAACGTATTCAAATATACATCATGTAAACGAATGTAAACCTTTATTTTTGCAATTAATGAAATTTAGTTAACGGTTTATTTAAGCTTGTTCATTGGCGAATTTGGAACAAAATAAACATAAACCCCTTACAAATCAGGAGTTAACTCCCCTTTATAAATTACTCTTTTTGATCATTGTATGTTTTATTAGTCTATTTAAGCACCTACTTTTTTACTTTTAAAATTACAGTATTCATAAACTACAACCAAAGCCAAAGCACACCATATTTACATTCTAATGACATGTGTTATCTTTCAAAGCAACCTTATTTATTTTAATTTAAATTCACTTAAATTTTTTAAATAAATTACCAAAAATAATAATTACATGCGTACAAAAGCGCAAGGAGTGTTCAGTGAAGACCCAAGTAGCATTAGCTGTTTCAGCAGCTCTATTAACCGTATCGTTAAGCTCAGCAGCCGGCGGAAGCAGTGTTCATCAACAAATAGCACTTGCAAAGTCAGCAGTCGACAAAACTAAAACATCATCTACTTCAACTACTCGTGTAGCTAAAGCAATAAAAAAAATCGTTGTTGAGCCTGATTTAGCATCTGGTGAATATACTTATATTGTTCGCCTAGCAGATCTACCGTTAGCGACCTATGATGGCAGCGTTGTTGGTTTTGCTGCTACAAGCCCTAAAATAGCAAAAAAAGAACTCTTTTCAAAATTAGCTAATAGCAAAATGAGCTCGCAACAGGTACGTAATGAATTACGTTTAGATGTTAAATCTACTGACGCGGTTCAATACACCAACTACCTTGAAGATAAACAACAAAGTTTCCTTTCTAAAGCGCGCCTTTCATTAGGTAAACAAGCAAACGTTGTATATCAATACAAAAATGCATTCAACGGTGTTGCTATGCGCTTAACTCAAGAGCAAGCTGTAAAGTTAGCTGCTTTAGATGGCGTTGATTATATTGAACGTGAACGTATGGAAACAATGGATACTGACACCGGTCCTATTCATATTGGTGCCACCCAAGTATGGCAAGGCGAAGGTAATTCAGCCACTAATATGGGTGAAGGCGTTATTATTGGTGTAATTGATAGTGGTGTAAATACAGATCACGACTCATTCGCTGACATTGGCGGTGATGGTTACGACCATACTAACCCTTGGGGTGCTGGTAATTACGTAGGTGATTGTGCAGGTGACTTTGTTGAACTATGTAACGACAAATTAATTGGCGTACGCTCGTATGCAAGTGTTACTGATAACTATGACGATGTAGAAGTTTTTGGTACTACACCGCCAGCTAAAAATGGTGAAGATTACGGCGGTCACGGCTCACACACAGCAAGTACAGCAGGCGGTAATATTTTAAAAAATGTACCGTTAATTGCACTAGAAACTGGTGTATTAGAAAGTGATGGTATAGTTAATGATACATTTTCGTTTGAACAAATATCAGGTGTAGCACCGCATGCCAATATTGTTGCTTACCAAATTTGTAGCCCTGGTAATACCGATGATAAATATACAGGTTGCCCTAGTGCAGCTATTGTTGCCGCTTTAGATGATGCGGTTGCTGATGGCGTTGATGTTTTAAACTATTCAATTAGTGGTGGTGGTAACCCTTGGGCAAGTTCTACTGAACTTGGTTTCTTAGCAGCACAAGAAGCGGGTATTTTTGCCGCAGTATCTGCTGGTAACGATGGTCCAGAAGCGTACACAACATCAAAAAATGCACCTTGGTATACTGTTGTTGGTGCTTCAACGCATGGTAGATCATTAGATAGCTTTGTTACATTTAACGATGAAGCGTTTGCATATTCAAACGGCACAGGTCCTATATTTACTGAAATTGTGACGGCTCCTCCTATTACGTCTTTATCTGTTGATGCAAATAATTTTGAAGGCTGTAGTGCTTTTGCTGCTGATTCATTTAAAGATGCTGTTGCTGTAATTAGTCGTGGTGCATGTGCATTCTCAGATAAAGTTGCTAATGCAACTGCTGCAGGCGCTGAAGCCGTTATTATTTACAATAATACAGATGGTGATACACGTCTTACTATGTCAGGCTTAGAAGGTACAACTATTCCTGCTGTAGCTATATCTGAAAACTCAGGTAAAGATTTATTAGATGCATTAGCTTCTACTTCAGGTATGACAATTTCTATCGACCCTGCAATCACTTTGGTTGTTGGTCAAGCTGATGATATGGCTGACTTCTCATCTCGTGGTCCTAACAGCACTACTGCTGATATTATGACTCCTTCTGTTACAGCGCCAGGTGTATCAATTTACGCGGCTTACAATGACCAAGATTTTGGTAATGATGTAACAGCCCCTTCTCCTGGTGACTTTGCCTTCTTACAAGGTACATCAATGTCAGCGCCTCATACTTCGGGTGCTGGTGCAGTATTAAAATCTGCACATCCAACATGGACACCAGATAACATTCGTTCAGCATTAATGATGACGGCTACAACCGATGTGCGTAAAGAAGACGGTTCAACACCAGCTGACGTATTTGATATGGGCTCAGGTAGTATTCGCGTTAATTTAGCGACTAATACTGGTCTTATCATGGATGAAACGTTTGGTAACTACATGAAGGCAAACCCTGCAACGGGTGGCGTTCCTTTATCACTTAACATTCCTTCAATGACAAATACACAATGTATTGATACATGTACTTGGACTCGTACATTTACAGCAACTAAAGATGCGAACTGGACTGCAACTCCAGTATCAACATCTAATAATATGTCATTAACTGTTTCACCAACTAGCTTTGATATTGAAGCAGGCGAAACACAAACCGTAACTGTAACTGCTGATGTAAGCGCATCTGCTGCAGATGTATGGAACTTTGGTAGCCTTGAACTAACTTCAGCCGGTTTACCAGATGCTCATTTGCCTATTTTAGTGCAAGTAGCTGAAAGTAATTTACCAGAAGCATTATCAATAGCGGCATCTCGCTCAAGCGGTACTTATACATTCACTGATTTAATGTCTAAAAGTTTGAATAATATTGAAGTTGGTGTATTTGATAAAAGCTCTAACTTAGTTGAACCACAAACAGTATTTGTTGAAGATGGTGGTTTAGACTTTGTAGTACTTACTTTTGATGAAGTTGTACCGAATGTAGTATTTAGTACTTCATCAGCAACAGCGCCGGACATTGATTTACGAGTTTTAGATAGCGAGTTTAATAACATTGGTAGCAGTGCTGGTCCTAACTCAAACGAGTCATTAACATTCCTTAATTTACCAGCTGATACTTATTACATTGTAGCAGACGGTTACACTGCCTCAGCACCAGGTGCAACAGATGAAGTTGTAATTAGTGCAGTATCAATCTTAACAAATGACGAATCTAAAAGTGACACTGTTAGTGCTGCCGTTGAAGAAAGCAATGGTTCGTTTGACCTAACAGTTGCATGGTCTGATAACAGCGGTAGTAGCTCATTACTGTCATTGAAATCAGGTGATGGTTCTACAGAAGTTCAAATCCCATTAACAGTATCGTTTGCTAATGATGAAGTAACTGAAACTGTATCTACTGAGTTAGCTGCTGGCAATCAAGAAATGATCGCAGGTAAAGCGCAATCTGTAAGTTTTGATATAGAGCCAAACTTTACCAATGCAGATAAAGTTTATACATTAAAAGCAATGGTTACCGAAGGTCAAGAAATTGCCAATGTAACTAATGATGGTGTTGTAAGCGGAAATATTGCTGAGTGGACTATTACTCGTAAGGCTGGCGAATCAACTGAGTTACTATCTGTAGGTTTTGATTTAATTCCTAGAGAAGTAGGAACTGAAAAAGAGCTAACACTTACAAATACGATTGGCGATAGTACTGTTTCATCTACTTATAGCTTTGGTGTTAATGAAGCTGCACCTGTTGCTGTAATTACAGGTACTTCAAGTACAACTGAAGGTGATGTTGTTATATTTGATGGTTCTGGATCAACAGATGCAAATAATGACGAACTAACTTATACGTGGACTCAGTTATCTGGTACACCTGTTACTATTATTTTATCTTCGGCTTCTGAAGTTAAATTTAATGCACCTAAGGTATCAAGCGATGAAACTATCTCGTTCCAATTAGAAGTTAGTGATAGCAAAGGTAATACAGATACAGCTGTTGCATCAACGTCTATTATTAATAAGAGCTCAAGTGGTTCATTTGGTTGGTTAATGGCCTTGCTTACACCATTGTTGTTCGCACGTCGTAGAAAAAATAATTCGTAAGATTAAATACGTACTATAAATAAAAACCATTAGTTTCATTTGAAGCTAATGGTTTTTTTATTACTTTCTGGAGGATAAAAAATGGCAATGTTGGAATATATTATTTATCACGCCATACCCTAACGCATAGTCGCTAAATTAAACAAACCAACTTAATTAAAAACACTTA
>NZ_PJBR01000055.1:0-21867 GCF_002863625.1 Pseudoalteromonas sp. MelDa3
GAATATGTACGCTAACACACATAGTCTAAATTTATCTGCCTTTAGTTGATATATATGTATAATGGTTGATGAAATTTAAAGATAATCCACACCATAACATGGCGACAACTCACTGTTATAAAACACAAAATAGAACTCTACTATTAGACTATGTGTGTTGACGAACCGACCCTTAACGAAGCTTGTTATATGTTGATGTATGTATTCAACAATAAGATAAACTTTATGAATATTTTTAATGATTACTTGCTCACCTCTAATAACCAAAATAATTTAAAACATCTTTTTTTAAATCCAGTGATAAATTTAACCGTCAATATCTTCACTACGACGTTTAGTCTCAAGTATTTACCACGATGAATAAAAATAAGCTTATCAACATCCTTTCGCCATTTTTCCCTTGGCTTAAATCAGCTCCCCCAAAAGAACAAATCCCCATTCGATCAGAGCTCTTAAGTGCTGAACAAATGGAAAAACATGCAAAATCACTAGCAAAAAGTCATATTTTAGATGCTAAAAACACTCAAGATCAGCTACTTGAGCGCCTAGACGAAAACGAAAAAGTACTGATTAAAGCCAATAGTTTATTAACCATTGCCGTTAAAGCAAAGCAGCCTATAGTGCCCTCTGGTGAGTGGTTACTCGATAATTTTTATCTTATTGAAGAGCAAATTCGTACCGCTCGGCTTCATTTACCTAAGCACTATAGTCAGGAACTGCCACGTTTAGAGCAAGGTGCCTCTTTAGGTATGCCCCGAGTTTATGATATTGCGTTAAATGTAATTTCCCATGGCGACGGGCGTGTAGATAGCGAAATTCTAGCGCAATTTTTAGCCGCGTATCAAACAGTAACAACGCTTAACCTTGGTGAACTCTGGGCCATTCCAATTATGCTAAGGTTAGCCTTAATTGAAAACCTACAACGCGTAAGTACACGTATCATAATCGCACGCCAGCACCTAAATCTAGCCCAACAGTGGGCTAATCAAATGTTAGAAATTGCTGAGCAAGACCCTAATAGTTTAATTTTAGTTATTGCCGACATGGCACGCTCAAAGCCTCCTATGGAAAGCGCTTTTGTAGCAGAGCTAACTCGTTTATTACAAGGGCATGGTTCGGCATTAGCACTTCCCCTTACTTGGATTGAACAACAACTAGCTGATTCGAGTTTAACCATAGAACAACTAGTACAAAAAGAGAATCAGCAACAAGCCGCTGATCAAGTCTCAATTAGCAATAACATTAGTAGCTTACGCTGGTTGACCGCGATGAACTGGGCGGATTTTGTAGAAGATCATAGCGCTGTAGAACACATTTTGCGCCAAGATATAGAAGGTGTGTATGGTTATATGGACTTTATCACGCGAGATAGTTACAGAAAAATCATAGATCAACTCGCTAAGCGAAGCTCATTTTCAGAAGTCGATATAGCTAAAAAAGCAATAAAATTAGCCCAGCAGGCTGATCAAGCCCAAACAATATCAAACACAACGCTTGCGCCTAACCATGTAGGCTACTATTTAATTGATAAAGGTATTACGCAATTAAAGCAGCTCATAACAGTAAAAACGTCTATTTTGAAAACGTTATTTTCGCAAGCCAAGCGTATAACATTAATACTTTATTTAGGAGCAATTATATCCTTAACAGCCCTAATTAGTGCCTCTTTTATGGCTATGGTCGTTCCTGATAACATACCTCACTGGCAGTTTATTCTTTTAATAATTTTAACTTTATTCGGAGCAAGTCAATTAGCCTCAGCACTCGTAAACTGGATAGTTACCTTGCTAGTCGACCCACAACGATTACCCAGAATGGACTATTCAAAAGGGATGCCAGCGCAAAATAAAACATTCGTAGTAATCCCTACAATGCTTACCAGCTCTATAGGTATTGAGCAGTTATTAGAAGTACTCGAAGTTAGATTTTTAGGTAATCGCGATCAACATATACACTTTGCTCTACTGACCGACTTTACTGATGCAGAGCAACAAACACTCCCCACAGACGAAGCGTTGCTATCGCAAGTACGCCTTGGTATAGAAAACCTTAATGCCAAATATGCAGAGCCTTCTCTTTTACAGCAAGAAAGTCGCTTTTTTTTACTGCATCGCCCACGAACCTGGAATCCAAAAGAGCAAATTTGGATGGGGTTTGAACGTAAACGCGGAAAATTATCAGATCTAAACGCACTACTTCGAAACCCAATAGAACATGCATTTGAACTTATCGTCGGTGATATTAACGCTATACAAAAAGTTAAATATGTCATTACTTTAGATACCGATACACAACTTCCACGAGATTGTGCCCGTCAGTTAGTTGCGACCATGGCGCACCCTTTAAATCAACCAAGATTTGATGAAAAAAGACAATGTATTGTAGGCGGCTACGGCATTTTACAACCACGTATGGCAGCAAGTCTATCGGGACATAACCCTTCTCGTTACTCGCAATTATTTGGTGAAGAACCGGGTATCGACCCATATACGCGTTCAATATCCGATGTATACCAAGACCTCTTTTCACAAGGCTCATTTATCGGTAAAGGTATATACGATATAGATGCATTTGAACAAACACTTGGTAACCGTTTACCACAAAACCAAATACTCAGCCATGATTTACTCGAAGGTTGCTATGCTCGCTCGGGGTTGATTAGTGATGTGCACTTGTACGAAGAATACCCTACACGTTACAACACTGATATGTGTCGGCGTGAGCGCTGGATCAGAGGAGATTGGCAAATTGTGCGCTGGTTACTTCCTCGTGTTTTAAACACTCGAAGCGATAAATGTCAAAATCCTTTGTCACCTTTATCACGTTGGAAAATTCTTGATAATTTACGTCGAAGTGTCGAACCACTCGCAATCTTTTTATTACTTACGGTAGGTTGGTTTACAGCAGCTAATCCATTGAAATGGACCCTTGCCATAAGTGCTATTTATTTATTACCGCCATTGCTGAGCGCGCTAATTTCGTCGATGCGCAAACCCGCAGAAATGCTGATGTCCCATCATTTGCATGATGTTTTACAGTGCTTTGTTCGTCAACTTATTCAAATCGGTTTTCGTTTAGCATGTTTACCTTTTGAGGCTGTGTTTAACTTAACCGCAATATTACGTAGTGCGGGTCGAATGCTGTTTACTCAACGTCGTTTATTAGAGTGGCATGTCACAGATCATAAATCTAATCATGTAGTAAATGCCTTAATAAATAGTTATTACACTATGTGGACTGCGCCATTTATTGCGATTACTTTAATCGCTTCGCTACTTTACTTTGCCCCTTTACACTTAACTTTTACAAATATATTAGCTGTATTTCCTCTACTTTTATTATGGCTTTTATCACCGGCTATAACATGGTGGTTTAGTGAGCCTAAACTCGATAATTTAGCGCCACTGAGCGACAAGCAACAATTATTTTTACAAACTATTGCCCGTAAAACATGGGCTTTTTTCGACCACTTTAACACTGCAGACGATCATTGGTTAATTCCCGATAACTATCAAGAGGAAGCCGGTCCTGTTATTGCGCACCGTACATCGCCTACTAATATTGGTCTGTCTTTACTGGCTAACGTTAGCGCCTATGATTTTGGTTTTATTGTACAAAGTGATTTAATTCAACGCACGCAAGATTGCTTTAATACCCTCGATAAACTCGAGCGCCACGAAGGGCATTTTTATAACTGGTACGACACACAAACATTGCAACCTTTGCCACCGCGCTATATTTCATCAGTAGATAGCGGTAACTTAGCCGGTCATCTTTTAACTTTACAAATAGCATTAAAAGAACTCCCTTCTAAACCTATTGTTCACCCACAAATGTTTGAAGGCATAAGTATCACTTTGGCTATTGTGGCAAACTTGTTTAAAACATTGCAATTAGACTCAGAGCAAAATAAAAACAATATTATAGATACCGCTATTAATGCCATGAGCTCAATACTTAACGCTGTTCGTATCACTGCGCCTACAAATCTATATGACGTTGAACAGCACTTAATTACACTCAATAATAATGCGCGAATATTGTTAGAGAATATAAAGCAAGACGCTGCTAATGATTTAGATACAAAGTCGAAAGAGCATAAAGTATGGACTCAAGACTTACAAAGGCAATGCCAGCGTACCCTAAACGAACTCTATTTATTTTCGCCATGGCTCAAACTAACTAATCCGCCAGTTAGCTTAAAACTGCAATTTCTTGATTCTAATATTTTGACAATGCAGCAATTAGTTAAACGTTGCCCCGACACTATTAACGCAATTGATGCGCTTTTATCATCGGTATTACCATCCGACGAAACTCAGTGGCTTTCTTCATTACGTATTCATACTTTAGCCAGTACACAGCTTGCCAAAGATTGCATTTCGCAATGTGACAAATTAGCCAACAGAGCGATTGAATTTGCACAAATGGAATATGCATTTTTATATGATGAGTCTCGCCATTTATTGGCTATTGGTTATAACGTAGATGAGCATCGACGTGACACCAGTTTTTACGATTTACTGGCATCTGAAGCACGTTTAGCCAGTTTTATTGCTATAGCACAAGGTAAATTGCCACAGCAAACCTGGTTCGCTCTAAGTCGTCTACTAACCAGCGCTGGCGCCGAGCCGGTGCTGGTGTCGTGGAGTGGCTCTATGTTTGAGTATCTTATGCCCATGTTAGTTATGCCTAGCTACGACGGTACATTGCTCGAACAAACTTGCCGTGCAGCGGTTACCCGACAAATTGATTATGGAAAAAGACAAAACGTACCGTGGGGCATATCTGAGTCGGCATACAATACGGTAGATGCTTCTCTTAATTTTCAATATCATGCCTTTGGCGTACCGGGTT
The DNA here is from genome assembly GCF_002863625.1 of Pseudoalteromonas sp. MelDa3. Classification (NCBI taxonomy): domain Bacteria; kingdom Pseudomonadati; phylum Pseudomonadota; class Gammaproteobacteria; order Alteromonadales; family Pseudoalteromonadaceae; genus Pseudoalteromonas; species Pseudoalteromonas sp. MelDa3. Next base: position 4,858 of record NZ_PJBR01000055.1, read on the forward strand.
TAGGGCTAAAACGAGGCTTATCAGAAGACCTCGTCATCGCTCCCTACGCGTCTGCATTGGCATTAATGGTTAACCCACAAGCCGCGTGCGAAAATCTTCAACTGTTAGCTGATAGTGGACTTGAGGGACATTACGGATTGTATGAGGCAATAGATTACACCCCTGCCCGTTTATCCAGAGATCAAAAAAGCGCAGTCATTCGCTCCTTTATGGCTCACCATCAAGGTATGAGCTTACTTGCATTGGCATATCATTTACTTGACCAGCCTATGCAAAAACGCTTTGAATCAGACCCTTTACTGCAATCAGCTTTGCTATTACTACAAGAGCGCGTGCCTAAAACATCTATATTCCAACCTCATATAGACCAATACGCAGAGAGCGGGGCTTTATTTGAACATGCAAAAATAAAGGTTAATCCACCTATTCCAGCCATTACCCCAACACCCCAAGTACAGCTACTTTCAAATGGTCGTTACCATGTAATGCTTACAAATGCAGGAGGTGGCTACAGCCGCTGGACCGACTTAGCCGTTACACGGTGGCGTGAGGATCCTACTTGCGACAATTGGGGAACATTTGTCTATATTAGAGATACAGCCACAGGCGACTTTTGGTCGGCAGCCCACCAGCCAACGCTAAAATCAGCCCAGTCGTATAGCGCATCATTTTCTGAAGGTCGCGCTGAGTTTCGCCGAAGCGATCAACATATAGAAACTTACACTGAAATCGTTGTCTCTCCGGAGGACGATATTGAACTTCGTCGTATACGCTTAAGTAATCACTCACCCGATACCCGTACAATTGATATAACCACTTATGCAGAAGTTGTAATGGCAAATCCTGCAGCCGACCTTATGCAACCGTCATTTAGTAATTTGTTTGTACAAACTGAAATACTTCCATGTGGCAATGCTATTTTATGTACTCGTCGTGCACGCTCTGCTGATGAAAAAACACCTTGGATGTTTCATTTACTTTCAACACGCGACAATAGCAGCACAACAAAAGTCGGAACCCTGTCTTGTACAACTGATCGCATGCAATTTATTGGTAGAGGTCGCTCTTTGGTTTCACCACAAGCAATGCTAGAAATGGGCGAACTTGACGCTAAACAAGGGTCAGTACTTGATCCTATTGTTGCTATTCGTGCCCCTGTGGCTTTACTTGCTGGCAGTGTAGTAACACTCGATGTAATAACGGGTATGGCACAAAGTAGACAGGCTTGCCTTGCGCTAATTGCTAAATATCAAGATCATCACATTACCGATCGAGCACTTGATTTAGCATGGACTCATAGCGATGTGACCTTACGCCAAATTAACGCCAATGAAGCAGATGCTCAACTCTACCGGCAGCTGGCTGGGTATATTTTGTATGCCAATGCAACTCTTCGGGCTAACGCATCTGTATTAATACAAAATCGTCGAGGACAATCTGGACTATGGGGCTACTCAATTTCTGGTGACTTACCTATCATATTATTAAAAGTAGCCAGCGGTAATAATATTGAAATTGCCCGCCAACTTATTCAATGCCATGCATATTGGCGCTTAAAAGGGCTTGTCGCTGATTTAGTCATTTGGAATGAAGAGCAAGTTGGTTACCGACAAGGTTTGCAAGACCAAATTATGGGGCTAATCGCAACGGGTACTGAGTCTCATTATATTGATCGCCCTGGCGGGATATTCGTTCGCTCAGCAGAACAAATCTCGAATGAAGACCGCATACTGTTACAAGCCGTTTCGCGGATTATTATTGATCAAAGTGGCACATTGGCAGAGCAAGTAAACCGTCGAACGCTTGCAGAGAAAAACGTAAAGGGACTAATCCCAACTCAAGCATTACATCCCAAAATCAATCAAGCGCTTGGCAATACTCAAGAAAACTTACTTTTAAATAATGGACTGGGTGGGTTTAGTGAAGATGGTCGCGAATATATTATTACCACCACCGAAGCGAATCCAACTCCTCTGCCTTGGGTTAATGTGCTAGCAAACGCACATTTTGGCAGCGTTATTGACGAAAATGGTTTTGCTTATACGTGGAGCGAAAACGCCCATGAGTTTCGTTTAACGCCGTGGAGTGCAGACACTACAGGCTCATCTGGTGGCGAAGCCTTTTATTTACGTGATGAAGATACAGGTAAATTTTGGTCACCTTGTGCGATGCCAAAACGTGGGGCTAATCCCTATATAACCCGCCATGGCTTTGGTTATAGTACCTTTGAGCACAGTGAAACCGGCATCGAATCCTCTCTTTGTGTGTATGTAGATACACTCGACGCCGTAAAATACTCGGTATTAAAAATTAAAAACAACTCATTAACTACCAGGCGCCTAAGTGCAACAGGTTATGTTGAATGGGTACTTGGCGATCTTCGTTCTAAAACAGCGCTACACCTTGTAACAGAAATTGATGCTAAGAGCGGTGCATTGGTTGCCTCTAATGCCTATAACTCAGAGTTTGGTGGCAGAGTTGCTTTTTTTGACGTTGATGATATGTCACGAACACTAACAGGAGACCGTAGCGAGTTTATTGGTCGCAATAAAACATTACACGACCCCCAGGCAATGACTCGTACTCATTTATCTGGCAACTTAGGAGCGGCACTCGATCCGTGCGGTGCAATTCAAGTCCCTTTTGAACTGCAAAGTGAACAAGAGCGCACAATTATTTTTAGGCTCGGTGCTGCGCAAAATAAAGAGCAAGCAAGTACGCTTGCTTTAAAACTCAGAAAACCCGGTACAGCACGCATTGCACTCGAAAAAGTCACTGATTTTTGGCAGCAAACACTGGGCAGTGTGCAGGTTTATACCCCCGACCCTGCATTGAATGTATTAGCAAATGGCTGGCTTGTGTACCAAACTTTAGCATGTCGTTTTTGGGCTCGCAGTGGGTTTTATCAAAGTGGTGGCGCGTTTGGCTTTCGCGATCAGTTACAAGATGCCATGGCATTAATACATGCTTCGCCTGCATTACTAAGGGATCACATACTGTACTGCGCCACACGTCAGTATAGCGAAGGTGATGTGCAACATTGGTGGCATCCACCATCAGGGCGCGGTGTAAGAACACGCTGTTCAGACGATTATTTATGGCTACCATTAGCGACGTGTCGTTACATAAAAGGCACTGATGACATAACTATTTTAGATGAGCTAATGCCCTTTATTGAAGGTCGCCCCCTTAAAGACGACGAAGAATCCTATTACGACTTACCTTCTGTGAGTGCAGCAAGGTCGAGCCTTTACCAGCATTGCGTGTTGGCAATTGAGCATGGTTTACACTTTGGAGAAAAAGGTTTACCGTTAATGGGCTCAGGAGATTGGAATGACGGTATGAGCCTTGTTGGAATACACGGCAAAGGCGAAAGCGTTTGGCTGGGGTTCTTTTTATATAAAATACTACAAGAATTTTCACCTATTGCTGCATTACATGGCGATATAGAGTTTGCTACTCGTTGTGACGATGAAGCACAAAAACTACAAGGTAACCTAGCTAAACACGCATGGGACGGAGCTTGGTATCGTCGCGCATGGTTTGACGACGGAACCGCGCTGGGCTCATCACAAAGCCCAGAGTGCACTATTGACTCAATAGCGCAAAGTTGGTCAGTGCTCTCTGGTGCAGCTAATAATGAGCGCTCTACGCAAGCAATGTCGTCTTTGTATCAGCATTTGGTCAATAGCGATGATAAATTAATCCAATTACTCAATCCGCCTTTTGATAAATCAAAAATGAACCCTGGTTATATAAAAGGTTACGTCCCGGGCGTGCGCGAAAATGGCGGGCAGTATACGCATGCCGCTATTTGGGCAAGCATGGCATTTGCTCAACAAGGCGACAAAAAAAGAGCGTGGGAATTGATGAATATAATCAATCCATTAAATCATGCTAAAAACGCCGAACAAGTTGAAACCTATAAAGGCGAACCTTATGTCGTAGCCGCCGATGTTTATGCCGTTGATCCGCATATTGGACGAGGCGGTTGGACTTGGTATACCGGATCAGCGGGTTGGTTATACCGACTAATAATAGAATCTTTATTAGGTGTAACACGAACAGGAAATAAGCTAACCATTTCACCGTGTATTCCAGAGAATTGGAGCACCTACTCAATCGACTATCGCTTCGAGAGCACCTATTACCATATTACAATTGAGCAAATTATAGGGGATGAAAAACATAATAAAAGTGAGCTAATACTTGACGGTATGGCGCTTGAATCAACTTATATTCCACTTGAAAACGATAAGCAAAAGCATGAAGTTCACCTAAGCGTTTACTCAGTAACTTCTAATAAATTGAAACCAAGTAAAATATAAACAAACGAATTAAGGATACAAAATGAGTAGTAATACAGATAATAACACTCGCCCAGATTACGACAGTGTTATCCAGGATATCGCTGATTATGTATTAACGTTTGAAGTATCAAGCGCAGAAGCACTAAACACTGCACGTAATTGTTTAATGGATACCTTAGGCTGTGGTCTGCTCGCTTTAAAGTTTTCACAATGTACCAAACTTCTTGGTCCAATTGTCAAAGGGACCGTTGTCCCTAATGGTGCACGAGTACCTGGGACCTCGCTCATACTCGACCCTGTTAAAGCAGCGTGGGACATTGGTTGTACCATCCGCTGGCTCGATTACAACGATACGTGGTTAGCTGCTGAATGGGGGCACCCTTCTGATAACTTAGGTGCTATTTTAGCTGTAGCCGATCACTTGTCTCAAGTCAGAATCGCAAATTCACAGCCTCCCCTGACTATGCGAGACGTACTTGAAGCCATGATTATGGCGCATGAAATTCAAGGCGTTATCGCATTAGAAAATTCTTTTAATCGTGTTGGCTTATGCCATGTATTATTGGTGCGTGTAGCCTCAACGGCTGTTGTCACAAAAATGATGGGTGGCAGTAGAGAGCAAATAATGGCAGCCATATCTCAAGCATGGGTTGATGGTTCTGCACTGCGTACTTATCGTCATGCGCCAAACACTGGATCTCGTAAATCTTGGGCTGCGGGCGATGCAACTGCCAGAGCAGTTTATTTAGCTGATATGGCAATGCGCGGTGAAATGGGTATACCCAGTGCATTAACAGCTGCGCAATGGGGGTTTTATGATGTCTCTTTCTCCAAAACGAATAAAGACCAAGCACTAAAGCCTGAAGCGGAGCGCACGTTTTCGTTCTCCCAAGGTTACGGTTCATATGTAATGGAAAACATTTTGTTTAAAATTTCTTTTCCAGCAGAGTTTCATGCGCAAACAGCAGCAGAAGCCTCCGTTATTTTGCACCCTCAAGTAAAGTCGCGTTTAGACGATATTGAGAAAATAGTGATCCGCACCCACGAGTCAGCCATACGCATTATTTCTAAAACAGGACCGCTTGCCAACGCAGCTGACCGCGACCATTGCTTACAATATATGATTGCTGTTCCCTTGGCATTTGGGAACTTAACTAGCGATCATTATGAGGACGACTTTCACAACACGCACCCTATCATCGATAAACTACGCGACAAAATGGAGGTGTTAGAAGATAAACGCTTTACAGCTGAATACTTAGAGGCGGACAAACGCTCTATTGCCAATGCAATTCAAGTTTTCTTTAACGATGGTAGTAAAACAGAAGAAGTGGTTGTGCAGTACCCTTTGGGTCATCGCCGTCGCCGTGAGGAAGGCATTCCATTATTAGAGCTTAAATTCAAATCTAATTTAGCAACACGCCTTGCAACCCAACAATGCCAAACCATATTTACCCTTTGTAGAGATCAAGCCAAGCTTGAAAATACGCCAGTAAACAGCTTTATGGACTTATTTGTTATTCAATAAGTTAAATTGCAGTATGTACGGTGATACTGTAATACCAATTCGCTTAATTAAGTGATCTATTTTTAGGTAATAAAATAGCTCATTAACAAAGCGAGCTTATAATATACAATTGTTTTATATAAATATTTTTTAAAACGAAGCTTTAACAAAACACAACGAACGGGACTTATTATGACTAATGAAATTAAACACTCAATCGCAAACTTTGCAGCCTTAGAAACTTCAATAGCAAATGGGGAAGAACAATCGGTAAAAGAATTATTAGCAGATCAGTCAATGCAAGAGCTAGAAAAAAGCTATCTGTTAGACTTAGCTAAACTCGGTAATAACAGCGCTATCATAAAGCTATTAAATGATATTCCCGTAAAAAAATAGATGCTCGTGGCTATGTTATTACTCCATAGCTGGCGAGTTAATCCATGTTGTAAGGTAATAATTGATTATTCTCGTTTTACTTATGATGACTTGTTTTATTTAGGCTATTAATATAATCAATAAGATTATTTAAAGGTATTGGTTTGGAAAAATAATAGCCTTGAACCCTTATACTGCTGAATTGAGATAAATAGGCGATCAGCTCAGCATTTTCAACACCTTCAATGACCACTATTTTTTTAAGCTCTGTACAAATCTTGATGATACCTTCTAATAAAGCGCGTTCTTGGCCCTCATGCTCAGCACCAATCGTGAACTCCCGATCTATTTTTATAATATTAGCAGGCTGCCTCGACAAGTAAGAAAGGCTAGAATATCCAGCGCCAAAGTCATCAATCGCAACGTTAAAGCCCTTAGCCATCAGCTCTCTAAGAACGCCTTCGATAACCCCTTTTTCTGACATGACTGTTTCAGTCACTTCAACGGTGAGCCGATGTGGCTCTATATCTTTATCAGAGACTAATTGGCAAATATATGCAACAAACCCTTGCAGCTGTAATTGCTGGGGTGAAAAATTAACAGCCACAGTAATATTTTTTAACTGCGCAGTATTACTCATATCTTTAAGTACCTGTACTAGTACTTGTTTGCCAACTTCTAATATTTGCCCCGTTTGCTCTGCTATAGGTATAAAAATAGCCGGGGAAATATACGCACCATTACTTTTCCATCGCACCAAACTCTCAACACTAATCACTTTGTTATCAGATAAACTATGGATTGGTTGGTAATACACTTCTAAGTCACCATTTTTAAGCGCTTTTTGAAGCTCTCCTCTAATGTGGACTATTTCTTTATGCTTATCATCCATTAGCTTATGATAAAAACAAAGCTGATTCCCTCCAAGGGTTTTCGCACAGTCCATAGCAATATCTGCATGCTGTAATAGTACTTTTGAATTTCCTACTCTTTCTTTAGACATCGATATACCAGCGCTGGCTGTAAGATAAATATCAACGTCCTCTAAATAATAAACGTTTGCTAAAGAGCTTATTAATACTGATATTTCTTCTCTTAGTTTATCTTTACTTATATTGCTGTAATAAAGAATAAACTCATCATTACCAAAGCGTGCTATTGAGTCGGTTGTCAGCGCGTTATTTTTAAGTCTTCTTGCAACTAACTTGAGAACTTTATCACCTAGGGCATGCCCTAAACTATTATTTATAGAACTAAAGCCATCTAGGTTTATAAAAACCATTGCACACAGTGAGTTTAACGCTTTAGCCTGCTTAGACTGTTTAGCGCTTATTTCATCATCTAGCGCATCTCGGCGAATTAGCCCTGTTAACTCATCATATTTAGCCATTTTAAACAGCTTTTTTGATTGTTGTTTTAGTAGGTATGAAGAGTCTGAAGCAAGTATAAAAATATAGATAAAGATGAAAGTAAGCCAAATTATAATTTGTTCGACTTTTGCTCTTTCTTTTAATGCGGAGTAGTTATTAATAAAACTATATATATTGTGATTTAAAATGCCCATTACATCGACTTTTTCTACAATATAGTCACTGTATAAACTCAATAGTATATTTAAATTGTATACGTTTTGCTTTTTAGCATTAACAGAAAAGTAAACTTGAGGCGTCAATTCAATAAATACATCAAACGTATTTAGATAATCTATGTACCTGTTCTCAATTAATAAATTCATGTCTAGTAAAGCTAAAACTTGATACTTACCGCCAGTAACTGAATTTATAGGTATCGAAAACATAATAGTCGGCGTACTCGTTTTCAACGTTAATGAATTAGCTGCAAATCTAACTTCATCCGTAGTTGTATTTAACCAGTTCACTACAGAATCACTTGATAGAAACCCACTGGAAATAAATTGCTTAGAAAATATGTCACCTTCAACTAACGTAAGATTTTCATCAAGAATAAGCATCCCTTTGATGATTTTATAATCCCTCGCATAATTTTTCATATCAACAGCGGCAAGCTTTAAAAAATTATCATGACTCACTTTTTCTAATCTCGACTTAATCCGAGATAATGACTTTTTATGCTCATCAAGATTTTTATTAAGCATTGTCCCCACTAAGCTTATTTTTTCTCGTGCTTTTTCTTCTTCACTACTCACTGTTTTTACTGCACTAGCGTACCATAACGACACACCCGTAAAGATAACTAAAAACATGACTGCTTTGGTAAACTTAGCCCCTTTAGTTATCGTTGCAGAACATAAAATTTTAATAATGAGCGCTGAGAAAAAAGAAAAAACCATAACGGCATTTAAAGCAGAAATAAATGGATTATCACTAATTAAAAAAAACTTTTCGTCAACGACTCCCCATAAGCTCAATTGAAAATTTAAGAAAAAAGCACACCCTAAAATGCCTAATGCAGGAGTCACATATTTAATTTTTTTTGTAGATTTAAAATTAAATAATAAAGTTAAGATTGAGCCTAAAACTAGCGATATTAAAGCGGTACTAATAGAAATGATAGGCATCAGAGGTGCTTCAAGTAAAATACTCTCCAACCCACCCAAAATTACTACAACAACAAAAAACTGAATAAAGCCTAAATATAAAATACTTGCTGCTGATTGAGTTAGAGATAACCGCATGGGTCTGTTGTAACCTTCTAATTTGAGTCGCCAAGATCTTAAACTGTAAAGCAACTGCCGTATTAGTACAGTCAAATTTAATTATTTTGTATTATATTAAATAAAAAGATACAGCCTTTATAGCTATATATTAAATTGAGGGAATAATCTAATGAAAAGTAAGTAGATTCATAGTCATGCCATATCATCTGCTTCTCATTTTAATATCAACCTGCATAAATATTTGAATAATTTAAACGAGTTAAATCACTCTATAACGTTGCTAAATAGACCCCGTATATAAGCAAATTGGTATAACTGAGTAAACTAGGATTGACTGTCCGGATATGTTGAGCACACCGAATCATTTTACTTAACTCGATTAAAAGAAAAGATCCTTGATATAAATTGATATCACATACATTTGATTGAACTGACACCTTAGTAATACACTAATATTGCCAGTTCAATCAGTCGATTACATATCTGAAAATCGGTTAGCCGATTGCACAATTCTTTTTATCTCATTTTCTTCAATATCTTTTATTGTATCAAGCAACGTTTTTGCGCTTTCGATATCTACACGAGAATATATATGAATGTATAACTCAATAACTTGTTCATGATGGTTTACTATTTTCTCCATAATGTCCGAGATATCTAGCTCTTCAAAGAGTGAGTTGCAATCAACGCGCTCAATAATTGAGTGCTTTTCGATGTAATCAAAACACCAGGTGTTTAGCGCTTTTACGTCTGCCGTATTTTCAAATCCTTGTACAATATTCTCTAAACTCTCCTCATGCTCAGATAGGTAGCGAAGCATCATTCGTGCTCCCTCATCCTTATTTTGTTTAGAGCTCTGGTTTAGGCTATCTTTTAAGTTTTTGTGAAATAAAACGGTCCAATTGAGTACATCTCTAATTGTTTCAATTTGCATTTATTGCTCCTAAGTTTGATGATATCTATACAATATTTAAATATGAAGCATGCTAATTTTTAGGATTAGGCTCACTCGCCTGAGTGTGTTGTAAATACTGAAATAGCTCACTGTCGGTCGATAATACCAATGTTGTGTTTTGGCTAAGGGCAAGTTCAAGCGCCTGCAACGAACGGGTGAATGCATAGAATGCGACTGCTTGATCATTTTTGTTATAGGCTGAGGCGTAAATAGCGGCTGCTTTAGCATCAGCTTTACCTCTAATTTCTGTTACTGCTCGGTAGGCTTCAGATTGAATTTTATCTAAGTCTCGCTCTCTGTTACCTTGTATACGGGCAGCTTCGCCTTTTCCTTCTGACAAAAAGCGTTCTGCTATTTGACGACGTTCGCTGATCATACGTTCATAGATTTTAGGGCGTACACTTTCATTATAATTAATACGTTTAAAGCGAATATCCATAAGCTCAATACCAAATACTTTTACTTTTTTTGCCGCCTCATTAAATATATCTTGCTCGACAACTAAACGTCCCATGCTTATAGGCACTAAACTACCAATATTCTGCTCTTTTTCAGCCTCGGTGAGTGACGAGTCACGCAAAGGTTGGCGACCTTTCGTTGTACGAATAATTTCGATTAATTCGTGTGTGGCTACTGCATTACGCGTTTCACTACCAAAAATATCATCGAGCCTAGACTGTGCGCTTCGCTCATCACCTAAACGTAAAAAATACTGCAACGGATCGGTAACCTGCCACCGCGCATAAAGACTTACAGAAATATAAAGCTTATCTTTGGTCGGCATATCAGAAGGTGTTCCTTCCCATTCCAGCACGCGCTTATCAATAAAATTAACTTGCTGAACAAAAGGCATTTTGAGTTGAATACCCGCCTCTCTAATTGGCTCTCCAACCGGTTTACCAAACTGAGTAATAACCACCTGCTCTACTTCGTTAACCGTATATAAAGCGCTATACAAAGTAACCCCTACAAGTGCAGCTAAAATACTGCTGCCAACGATTAAATAAGATTTCATGGCTGCTGTCCTTTTAGTGAAGTTAAATTGAGTAAAGGTAATACACCGCGTGCTTCGCTATCGATAATAATTTTATTTTTTATCGTTGGCATAACATCTGTCATTGTTTCTATATATATTCGTCTGCGTGTTACCTCAGGTGCCAGTTGGTACTGTGCAAACAGCGCATTAAAACGCAGAGCGTCGCCTTCAGCTTCATTAACTCGCTTAAGGCGATAACCGTCAGCCTCTCTTATTCGTTGATCGCGCTTCCCCTCAGCAAGCGGAATAACGCGGTTATATTCGCGACGCGCTTCGTTAATCAACTTTTCTTTCTCTTGTTGAGCCTGATTAACTTCATTGAACGACCCTTGTACTGGTACGGGTGGGTTAATATTTTTTAGTTGAACCTGATCAATACTAATCCCCATTACATATTTGGTTGCCAATGCCTGCATTTTTTGTAATGCCTCAATTTCAATCCCTTGCCTGCCAATGGTAATTACTTCATCTACAGTTCTATCGCCTACAACTTCACGCATAACTGATTCAGACACATATCGTAAAGTGCCTGCCGGGTCGCGCACCTCAAATAAGTACTTTTGGGGATCGGCTATCCGATATTGAATTACCCATTCAATCAGCGCAGTGTTTAAATCGCCAGTTACCATTTGGGTTTCTTCGCGTTGATTTGTTGCAGGTGAAATTTTTGGCGCAAATGCGCGAATATTATTTTCAGGATTAATATTTTGATCAGGGTCGGAGGCTCCAGGAGTAGAAAAACCAAACTCCTGCTTTAATTGACGCTTAGTAGGCACTATTGTGACGTGATCAACACCTAATGGGATTTTTACATGTAAGCCCGCAGGCAGAATTTCTTGAAACTTACCAAACCTTAATACCAAAGCAACTGAATCACTGGGAACGGTATAGACTGCGCTATAGCCTGTAGCAATCAATCCCAAAAACAGTACTATGGTTAAACTTGTGCTAAATTTTCCACTCAGCAACTTCTTATACTTTTTAAACGCACCGCTCATCACTTTATCGATATCTGGCGGACCGCTTTTACTTTTAGAATTTGGACTATTTTCGTTTTGTGTAGAAATAATATTCTCCTTTTTAAGAAACCAAAAATATGGAGCCTTATTACTACTTTAGATTGTCATAAGCGCTAGCGTGCTTCGCAATCTAGGTGATAACTTCCTCTGTATAATTTAGGGGTAATGATTTAAGGAATAGTTTTAAGATTTAAATTCATGCACTTATAGATTAATTTAAAGCCAAAAAACCTTAGTAAGACATTAGCGTATTTATTTTAATTGGTCTGTTCGCTACAACACATAGCGTGTTTTAAACAATAGGTTTAATTAATAAATAAAGGGTTAAGTACAACTAATGAGTACACATTATTGAATACCCATTAGCCCCTTCACGCCCCTTCACGCCCTATTGCGGCGTTGAATTAATTGGTTTATTGCTCTTTTTTGAGGCAACCACTCGAATATATAAAACCCCAAGTATTGCAGAGAGAACCGAAGCCACTAAAACCGATGTTTTTGCGTTATGAAGATGCTCGGCTTGCCCATCAAACCCCAACGTAGCAATAAAAGTAGACATGGTGAATCCAATCCCGGCGATAAGTGAAGCACCAATAACATGCTGAAGATTAATGCCCTCAGGCAAGCAACCTATTTTGTAGCGTAAAGCAAGCCAACACGCACCCGAAATACCAATAAACTTACCAACAACAAGACCACTAATAATACCTAAGCCAACGGGATCACTGAGACTCTCAACAAATGAACTAAAGTTAAAAACCACACCCGCATTAACTAAAGCAAATAGCGGTAAAATAAACAGTGCGACAGGCAGGTGCAGCACATCTTCCCACCGACGCAAAGGTGTACCCGCATTTTCGGCTAAATCACGAATTTCGAGTACCTGTTTATGATCCTGTCTGCTGGCCAGAACATCTACTTTCTCTATTTCTTTTTGCATAGAGGTAATGGTTGTTTTTGCCTTTTCAAGCGACCTTCCTGAGCCCAACATTGAGCGTGCAGGAGCCGTTAAAGCAATAGCAACACCTGCTACAGTAGGATGCACACCTGACTGTAACATCATCCACCAGGTGGCAAGACCAATGATAATGTAAAAAAGCGGCTGCCTTATTCCGGCATAATTGGCGGCTACTAAAAAAGCAAATAGAACAACGGCGCATGACAAATACATCACCGATATTTCTTGGGTATAAAACACGGCAATAACGAGTATTGCCCCCACATCGTCAACAATCGCAAGACCTACAATAAAAGCCAACAAGCTTGTTGGTATATGTTTTCTTACAATTGTAAGCACACCTAATGCAAACGCAGTATCGGTTGCCATGGGTATACCCCAACCAATCAGTGAATCTTGCCCCCAGTTAAACAGCGAATAAATACCAGCTGGCACGACCATTCCGCCTATGGCGCAAAAAATGAGCATGTGTCTATTTTTGGGCTCAGCTAAATCTCCAGCAAGTACCTCTCGTTTTATTTCAAGCCCAAGCAATAAGAAAAATATCACCATCAAACCATCATTAATAATGTGTTTAAGCGAGGTTTGTAGCTCAAAGTTTCCTAATGAGACTCCTATAGGCGTATGCACTAAGTTTAGATAGGTAGCTGAATAAGCTGAATTTGCCCACCATAGTGCAATGATTGTAGATACCAGAAGAAACAGACTAGAGGTGGTTTGAGCACGCATAAAATTAGAAAATGGGTCGTGCATATAGTCTAAGCCACGATTAGTATATTTTTAGAATCGTTAGGCATATAAGGTAGCCTTATAAATTGTGGGTGTTCGTTTTATCAAAACTTTTAAGATTTAAGTTCTCCAGTTTTACTATCAGTCAACAAACACTTCGCCTTAAAATTACTAGCATTAAGACGAAGTGCACACCCCTAATTAATCTAATGTAAAATTAGATTAGAGATAGATTTAATCATTGTGTTATTACGTTATAAGGGTAAATATTTTCGCGGTTTTGGAATGCCAAAATAGCCGTATTTTTAATTATTCCTTGCTCAATGTTTATTGCACGGCGAATGGTTTCATCTTTTTGCCACTGCAAAGCACCTTTAAGTATCGTTTGTAAATATACAATGAGCGCCGCAGAGATTGAACGCGTCGCGCTTTCCCATAAATAACTCGGTGTATGATCAACGCCATAATAATCCGTGTTGTTATATCGAAATAAAGGGTTTTTAAACGTTGTCGGCTTTGCAAAAAAGAATCCCATCCCCTCATCACAGCTAACATCAATAATTAAGCTGTTTGGTTTTAAGCAGTCGGCCTCTGATTCAATGACAAAGTTAACCGGATGAGCTGTTTCTTGATAAGTCCCGTTCACGATAATATCGGCTTCGCTAATAAGATCGCTAAGTGGTCGATTAGTCCCATCATGTTCAACAACCATCATGCGAGCCTCTCCTTCAAGACCTTCTCGTACCTTAACATAATGACAATCTAATATTTCTTCACGCACTTCATGATCAGGTCGCTGAATACAAATTGTAATATCTCTAAAGCCATGCGCTTTAAGGGCGTAAATAGCGCCTCTACTCACTGCACCAAAACTAAATATAATCGTTTTACGTTGATCGCCATAATGACCATCGATACCCTTAAGTTGCAAAGCATGTATTACAGCGCAATACCCTGCCATTTCATTGTTTTTATAAAAAGTATGGCGCCCTACATTTCCTTGTGGTGACCACACATACATATCTTCAAAAGCAATTAAGGTAAGTTTACGTTCTATCGCCGCTTGTGTTATTTCATGCTGTTGAACGCAGTGGGCATAGCCCCAAATAGTGCCTCCTTCGCGCATTTCTTCTAAGTCAGCAAGTACAGGCTTTGCGATAATGGCCGTGCCAATATGGGTAAGTATTTCGCTGCGCGATGCAATGCCACCCGTTAACGTTGCAATATATTCATCGCTAACATTAAAAGCGGTGCCATAGCCTTGTTCAAACACCATTTGTTTTCTAAGATTTTCGGGAATTCGTAATAAGTGCTCTGGGTGAATAGGATACCGTCTTTCATCTGTCTTGCGGGATGTTCCGATAACGCCGATAGTTAATTCACTCATGCTAAGTCCTGTTTATAAAGTAAGTACGCTTGAGTTCATCAACGAATCATCATACTTCGCCAATAAACTTAGGCTGTGTTTTTTCTGTACGTTTGTGGCTCGGATGAACCAACTCTAATTTACAAAGGTGTAATTTTGACAATAAATAATGAAGAGCAGTGAGTTAACTTGCATTGAGTTGCAAGCTGAAGACTATTACCTTTTGAGTAAAAGTGCTGACTGAGTATATCAGAAATAAGTATTACTAACTTGGGTATCTCAAACTGAAATAAAGGGAGTACTCGCTAATTACTGAGGTTTTAACTTAATGATTTACTTTGTAGAGCAGGTTTAATCTGCTTTGTATTGGGTTAGCCGAACGTTTGGCTTTTATATGAACGTCGGGTATGAAGTCAAGTTTTACCCTTTTGGCGTTTAATTACTGACTAAATATTTGCTATCAATTTCGTATTTTCAGTTTATTGCTTAGTAGTCATATCTTATGAATAGAGTTCTGAATTACAATGAGAGCAAGTTATTTGCAGCTCTCATTCAAATAATTTTAGAAATTATAGTTAAGCTCTGTAATAGAAAAATGCATAATTTCTATTACACGCTTAACCTGTACTTAAAATATTGTTTTATATATTTGATGGCACTATTTATTTTAAAATTTCTAATAAATTATTTTTTAATCGTACTTTCAGATTCACCAAAAAGCTTTTCATCAAGTTTTTCTAGTCCCCTATACAGAGTCTGTCCAACAAAGCGGCTAGGTCTGGACATTGCAACTTTATAAACCATTTCGCTTGCATCAACTATACCTTTCGCAGTGCCCTCTATCGCAATTCCCATACCTTTAAAAAACGCCTCTTCAGCATTTACACCTTTTTCATACTTTTCGGCTGCATGATTAATACCCCGTATACTTGCAAAAATACCTAGAGATCCTACGCCAGTTAATATTGCATCAACTGCAGTACCTTTCGCATCAATAAAACCGCCAAGGGCCATATCAACAGTACTCGTTAGTTCATCATTAGTATATCCACTATCTAAAGCATTTGTATACTCTGCAACTTCAGTAGTGGCTACCACAGGGATATCATCATCTACCGAGTTAATATAGCCGATACTGTTTGTTGCTTTAAGCTGGACTTCAATACCCTCGATTGTTATATCGGTATCAGGGTTATTAAAATGATCTGCTAATTGCCCGCCGGTATCATTAGCAACAAGGTTTTCGAAATATGCACCCTTAGTTAAACTAGTTAACCCTCTTAAGCTTTCTGAAGACATCCATAATGTTTCCCACCATATTTCAGAGTTCGACATTTCCTCAAAATTACTATTTACACTTCGAAGCGCATCGTATATGGCGTTACTAGAAACAACATCAGCAACAACTGAGGCAGGCACACTAATGATACTTAACCAAGTCGCCGCTATGAGGCTCTTATCTACAGTTTCAATATCACCTTGCCTAATAGAATATTGTAACTTTTGACATGCTACACCTAAGCGTTGATTACTTTGTTCAATTAGCTTTTCAAAGTACTCATCTATGTTACAAACATCTGCTTTATGCTTTTGATTGAATTTATTTACAGCTATCTCTAAGTCACTAATCTGCTTATCAAGGTCACTAAGGTCTAATTTTTCATCGTGTTTTAATTTGTTCCACCATGAAAAGTTTTTATATGCCACATCCCAATTATTATTTAGGCGCTCTCTTTTAGATTTAAATGAATTTAATGTAGAAGTAAGTAAAAGGTCAGCCTTAATTAGGGGGATTGTATCTTTTTTATTTAGTAACCGAGTTGTACTACCTACTTCAAGATCATTTTGAATCGCTTTAGCTTGACGGATCTTTTCTTCTTTAACCAAATTAAGTTCGATAATTCTTTCTTCTTCGATTTGTTTTTTAGTTTTTAGTAAGTTTCTTAAAAAGCTCATTAAGCTATCTCCATATTTGCTTATCGTTTATACAATTAATACCAATATTTACTTATTGGCTAGAAGGGGTGATAATTTTTATTAAACTAAGTTATAGCTTGGTTGCTAGAGTAAATGTGGCAGTCCTTTAGTTTAGCCCATATTATAGGTCTTTGTTTCCT
>NZ_PJBR01000056.1:0-21638 GCF_002863625.1 Pseudoalteromonas sp. MelDa3
GTGGTGAATTGGCTTGTAAAGGAATGTAAATAGAATTGCTTTTTATTTAAAAACTAATAACAAAGCCTTAATGGATTAAGGCCTTGTTATTTATAGACGTTATAAAAAGTAATTATTCGTTAAATAGCTCTTGTTTAACGTGCTCTGCAAAACCACTACCGGCTTCTAGGTAAAAGTTATAAGTAGAATGAACACCCATTTCTTCTAGTTCTTTTTGTTGATCAGGGTAGTTTGCAATAGCTGTTACTTGGCCTTTATAACCGGAGGCTTGTAGTTGCTCTAAGGCAAAAATATTTTGCATGTGTTTTGGCATCGCAAGCATAACCATTTCTACTTGCGAGTGATTTACTCGTTGCCAAAAGTCAGGGTCGGTTGCATCAGCAATTAAGACGTTGCGGCCTCTGTTTACGTGCTTATCTACCACCTCAGGTTTTATATCTATACCTGCAACAACATTTGGGTGAGTCGCGTTAATAGTCTCATAAGCACCAGTACCAATCCGTCCCATACCAAAAATGACTATTCTAGTATCGTTAAGGTTAACAGGTAGCTCTTCAGCTAAACGAGTTTTGCTTTCGAACTTTAATAACCAGTGCTCAATTTTGACGTACAACTCGTTTGAACGTTTATTTAATGGGGAGGCAATTATAAAGGTAATAGAAACAGCAATTGCCATTACAGCTAGCCATTCAGAGGTGATCATGCCTGTAGTTGCAGCCACTGCACATACAATTAAACCAAACTCACTGTAGTTAGATAAGCTAAAAGCAGTAAGTAATGATGTACGCGCGCGTAGTTTAAATATATTAGTGAACACATAATAAAGCGCTATTTTAACGGGTAATACTAAAATAAGTATAATAGCAACAATCAAGGAGTTAGTGGTTAGCTCTGCGCTCAAACCAATACTTAAGAAGAAGCCAACTAGCAATATGTCCTTTAAATTAAGCAGGGATTTTGATAGCTCGCCTGCCTTTTTGTGAGGGGCAAACATCATTCCTATTATTAATGCACCTAAATCGCCTTTTAGGCCTGCAAATTCAAATGCATGATAACCAGCAACTAGAGCAAAGAAAAAACCAAACAATGGTAATAGTTCACCATGTTTAGATCGGTTCAATACGCCATACATTACAGGTCGTAATAAAGGCAAAGCAATTATTAGTGCAATTGCCCATAAATTTGGGACTTTACCGGTGCTAATAGCTAAAAAGATAACAGCAAAGATATCTTGCATTACCAATATACCAATGGCTATTTTACCGTGTAAGCTTGCCATTTCCCCGCGTTCTTCAAGCACTTTTACTGCAAATACAGTACTTGAAAAGCTAAGCGCAAACCCAACTAATAAAGCACTTTGCCAACTTAAATCAACAAATAGTGGAATAGCGAATACGCCAAGTAATAGCATAAAACCACTAAATAACGCACTGCTAAAAATGATATGCAATGTTGCAGGTGCCCAAACTTGAGGTTTAATTAAACTGTTAACTTTAAGTTTCAAGCCAATACTAAAAAGAAGAAGGGTTACGCCAAGTGCTGCAATTGTATCGAGCAACTCTGTACTTTTATATCCCGATAAATTTAAAGCAAAGCCTGCTAATAAAAATCCAATAAGAGGAGGTAGTTTTAATTGATAAACGGCAAAACCACAAACAAACGCGGCAGCAAAATAGATTAGTTCCATAATTCTTAATATCACTTCATTTGGTGTTGCAGTGTAACGAAAAATTTATGCCATTGAAAATATAATAGACCTAAAAATGAACGCGTCTAATCAATTACTTGCCTTGCTGCGTATGAAAAATGCGCATTAAACACTTATTTAATCGTAAATAGTATGTAAATAACATTTTTTCACTGACATTAGCTTTTAAATATGGTTAAGATGCGATAACGAAGAAGTTTAAGCCAGAGCAAATAATAGAGCAGCTCAGCTTAAGGAGAGAGATATGTTTAAAAAGATTTTAGCGTCGGTAGGTATTGGTGCTGCAAAAGTAGACACTATTTTAGAAACTGAACACCTACAACCAGGTCAACTTTTTAACGCACAAATAGTTATCACAGCAGGGGATGTTAGCCAAGATATCGCAGGCTTAGATTTATTATTAATGACTCGTGTTAAAGTTGCGGGTGATGATGGCGATTATTTTACTAATCATGTAATTGAGCAATGGCGAATTACAGATATTGGTACAATTGAGCCAGGCGAAGTTAAAAACATCCCTTTTGAAGCACGTCTTCATTCTGAAACACCTATTACAGAAATTAATGCTGGCTATAATCAATCACATGTATGGCTAGAAACAGGCCTAGATATAGACTTAGCACTTGACCCAACAGATAAAGATCATTTACACATTTACCCTAATGAAGCGGTTAAAACGTGTATGCAAGCGATGGAAAAGTTAGGTTTTAGTTTAATGAAAGCTGACGTAGAAAAAGGCCACTTACGGGCTTCAACTTTTCAGTCATTATCTGGGTGTTACCAAGAACTTGAGTATAAACCTAATAGCCGCAGCTTATTTGGCATTCAGGAGATTGAATTATCGTTTGTACCAGAGGCACATAAAACACATGTGCTTATAGAGCTAGACAGAGCCTTTAAAGACGATGGTTATGTAGATTTGACCATAGAGCACGATCATGTGAATCTATCGCAGTTGTGTGATCAGCTAGAGCGCTTATTTACTTAGTATAAGCTAACTAAGCTAGCGAGTGATTTTAATAAACCCAGCCTAAGCTGGGTTTTTTGCTTATAGGATTTAATATGCAGTTTAAATGTGAGCAGTTTGACGCTCTTGATACACAGACTCTTTTTACTATTATGCGTGGGCGGGTTGATGTGTTTGTTGTAGAGCAAAAATGTCCTTACCCTGAACTTGATGATGTAGATATTGCTTTAAATACACAGCATTTATATACATTGGATAATGGCCAACTACAAACTTATGCGCGTTGTTATGACAAAAGTGAGCAATACAGCGCAATAGGTCGCGTGCTAGTAAGTGAAAGAGCGCGTGGCAATGGGTATGCTACTTTACTTATTACTGAAGCTATAGACTGCTGCAAAGCACAATGGCCTGAGCGAGATATTTATATAGGTGCACAAACTTACTTGCTTGATTTTTACCGCTCTTTTGGCTTTGAGGATTATAAAAGTGAATATTTAGAAGACGGTATACCTCATCAAGATATGATTTTAAAACTCACTAAATAAATCCAATTTAAGCAGCTATAAAAAAGCCCACTAATGTGGGCTATTTTAATTTAAGACTATTTTAAGGTTAAGGTATTATTTAGCTCAAGAGTGAGTGTAAAAATACCATACCAATAGCAAGTGGACACACAAACTTGGTATACCAAGGCCATATTTTCCAAAACAATGTGTTATGGACCTCAGGATTACCTTCTTTAATTGCTTTAAGTAATGAGCCTCTGTACCAAATCCAGCCTACAAATATACAACACATCAGGCCAAGCAAAGGTTGAGCTACTTTTGTAGTTAAAGTAATCACTAAGCCAAATAAGCTGCTAAGGTTACACACAATTATAATGCTAACGATAGTAATTAAAGCTCCAATCAACCAGGTTGCCTGAACGCGTTTCATCCCAAAGCGTTCTACAGTGTATGATACTGGCGCCTCTAACATTGAAATAGATGACGTTAAAGCGGCAATACTCATTAACGCAAAAAATGAAAAGCCCACAAATAAGCCAACTTCGCCCATTCCATCAAATAAAGCAGGGAGTACCTGAAATACTAACGTATCTTCAGAGAGTAATTTACCTGTTGAGGCCGAGAATATTTCAACGCCTTGAGCTTGCGCTACATACATAGCCGGAATAATCAGTAAACCCGCTACAAAGGCTATAAATACATCAATAAGGGTTACATAGGCACCTAAAGAAACAAGATTTTCTTTTTTGCTAATGTACGAGCCGTAAATAATCATTACGCTAGTACCTAGCGATAAAGAGAAAAAAGCTTGTCCTAGTGCGCTAACTAATAGTTTTGCGTCAAAAATAGACGAAAAATCAGGAACTAAGTAAGCCTTTAAACCCTCCATTGCGCCACCTTGGGTCATTACATAAGCAATAAGTGCAAATAAAATCCCCAAAAGAGCGGGCATTAAACGTTTTGACCATTTTTCAATACCGTTCTCAACGCCTCTACTGATAATAGCGACAGTTAGTACGATAAAGATGAGATTGAATATGATGTTTCGAGTAAGTGATTGCTCACTTAACCATGTCGATGCTGTGTCGGCACCGACAAGAGTAGCTATGGGTTCAGCTGTAGCGCTGAGCATCCAACCGGCAACAATCGCGTAAAAACTTAATATAAAGCCAGCACATAAAATACCGCCAAAACCAACAATAAAGGCAAAGTGTTTTTGCCATGGCTTATTAGATATTTTTTGAAGTGATGAAACCGCGTTTGCTTGGCCATGACGACCAATCATCAGTTCAGCCATTAAAGCGGGGTAGGCTAAAAAGAACGCAAGTACTAAATATGCTACTAAAAATGCAGCACCGCCATTACTTGCTGTTTGTGTAGGGAATCCCCAAATATTGCCCAAACCAACGGCAGAACCCGCGGCGGCCATAATAAAACCAAAGCGAGAGCTGAACTCGCCTCTAACTGCGCTCATATTATTGTACTTCTCTATTGTGTGACGGCGGTGACAATCTACTGGAAATGTTAAAAAATAAAAAGTGCTTATTTGCTGATCTAGCACAATTTAATAAGTAAAGTGTGTGTTATAACCATCGATTTTAATTGTTGTTATCGAGTCGTTTAAAATAACGAGTTGATTTTGTTTAATAATTGTTAATTACAGTCTGTAACTATTGCTTTACGAATTATGATGCTGTGCAATAGTGAGAGTAAAACATGCACCACCTAGCTGGGTACTTTTACTTACTTTAACACTGCCATGATGCCAGTCGGCTACTTTTTCAACAATAGCTAGACCAAGGCCGTAACTTTTATCAGCTCTGTTACGGTGATCTTCTTCCCTAAAAAATGGGCTAAATACATTACTAAAATTTTCTCGAGCGATACCCGGGCCGTCATCTTCTACCGTTATTATAAGCTGTTGCTCGTGTAACTTTGCGCTTAAGTAAATATGTTGGCTTGCAAAATCACATGCGTTAGTTAATAAATTAGTAATTGCGCGAGCAAGCCAGTGAAGATCTGCATTTATTATTTTATCGGTACTATTGAGCTGTACGTTGAGCATTTGCATTTCAAGCTTAGGTGCAAGTTGCACTAAAATATCTTCAAGGTAGGACTTAATGTTTGTTGATGAATAGGTCAGCTTATTAGCATTTTGCTCTAAAGTAGCAAATGCTAAATAGCTACTAAGCATCGATTCCATATGGTCTAAATCATTTTCCATACGGGTTAAATACTGTTTTACTTTTTGTTCATCATGGCTATCTAATGCCGCATCTAAACCAAATCGCAGGCACGCGATAGGGGTGCGTATATCATGAGATAAACTTGAGGCCATTAGTTTATTTTCAGCGACAAGCTTCTCTATTTGGCTGGCCATGCGGTTAAAGGTAAGCTCTACGTCTTTTATGTAAGTAAAATGCGATACTTTTATTCGGGCTTGAACATTACCAGAGGCAAACTTTTTAGCGGCTTCATTTAACACGGTTAATCGTTTAGCTAAGGGCGCAATAATAAACCCCATAAATACACATAGGCCTGCGTAAAATAGTAAGGTTAATATAATGTCGTTATGTTGCTCGCTATCAAAAATTTTATCTAAACGCATTGATAAGTGAAAAGGATTTAAAACAGCGCTGCTATAAAGCATATAAAAGCCTTGCTGATCTTCTAAAATCAGCCCACCCGGCGTATGCATTTGTAATAATAAAGAAGGCGGTAAAGCAAGTGATTCATTAGGTTTGTAATCAATTAAAACATCAAACTCTAGCGCCAGTTGTTTTACATAATCGCTGCGCTCAGATGTGGGTATGTTAGCTAACTGCTTGCTAAAACCCATGATCATTTTACTTTGCTGACTAAATTCATCCTGTGGGGTATGCGCTTGTTGACTAAAAGCATCAATAAGCCAGCCCAATACCACAATAGATAAAAGTGCACTGCCTAGAAGCGATATATAAAACTTTTTCATTTATTTATTCATCACTTTATTACCACGCAGTAGAAACAAGTAAATATCCACGGCCCCAAATAGTTTTAATTTTTTCAGGGTTTTGTGGATCATCATTAAACTTTTTACGAAGTGCAGAAATAAGTACATCAACACTTCTATCAAGCCCATCGTATTCTCTGCCTTTGGTTGCTTTAAATACAGCGTCACGCGAGACCACTTGGCCTGCATTGCTCGCAAGGTAATGAAGCAGTAAATACTCAGCACTTGATATGTTTACGTCTTGCTCGTTGAGTTTTACATTTCTAGATTCGGTATCAATACTAAGCGCACCAACATTAATAACACTCTCGTTAACGTGTGGAGTATTTGGCTCATTATTTTGGCGAAGGGCTGCTTTTATACGCGCTAGCAATGCACGAGGGCGTACAGGTTTCATTATGTAGTCGCTTGCACCTACTTCTAGACCAATGACCTCATCCATTTCTTCATCGCGTGCGGTGAGCATTATAATGGGCGAATTATAAAAACTACGAAGCTCTCTACACACGCTTATACCATCTTGCCCTGGAAGCATAATATCAAGGAGCACGATATTTGGATTTAACGTTTTGACTTGGCTAATTACTTCGTCACCTCTGTGACAAACATGCGTTGTGTAGCCTTGCTCTGTTAAATATTCAGCAACCCATTGAGCAAGTGATACATCGTCTTCAACGAGTAAAATAGTGCCATAGTTATCCATGAAAATATCCTTAATGCGATTGGTATTAAAATAGTCGCCAGCGGCGCTTTTTTTGCCTGTTTTGATATACCCATTGAAGCTTTACTTCGGCAATACTAATTATTTTAGAGGTATTGCTGTCAAATAGTTCAAATGAAATACTTTGCTGTGAATCAAATGCATAATTAAAAGTACCGCTCTGTTGCTTGAGCCAACATTGCATTATGTACTTTGAGGTGGCGTCACGTAGGCAGTAATTACCAATGATAGGTTGCTCCCACGTTAGCGTAACGTCAGCATAGCAATTTCGCCCTTCGCGCAATGCAACGCAGGTGTCTGGAACTGCTATAAGTGCTTCAGGAGGTTCCTGAGCTTTAACAGTAAAAGTACTGGGGAAGATCAGTAATACACAGATCCATCTAAAATACATAACGTAGGCCTACCTTGGCTTTGTGTTGATATCCTTGGGAAATAATTGGACTGTCGTCAATCTCTTTTGAAAACCATGTGGTAAGCCAGCCGGATAAAAACACCCAATCTTGGCTTATTGGGTACTCAGCATGGAACTCAAAAATAATACTAGTACTGGCATTGCTGCTATAAACCGGGCGAAGGCTGGTGGCTTCATCGCTATCAATACCAAAGTAATAATTGGTAAAGTCAGCAGAGTAGGCGCTTAAACCAACACCAGATCTAAACTCCCAGTTTCGCCACGGCAAAATGTGACTAAAAAAGCTATTTATAACCCAGCCATTGTGCGCGCCAGATACATCATGAAGGTATTCAAAAGAGAATTGAGAATTTTCAAATCGACGAGAAAGTCGAAGGCCGACGTCAAAGTCGTAATTACGTTTTTTTATACCTTGGAGTTCTTTTATAACACCATGGTTATAAAATCCGAGGCCTTTTTCGTCAAATCCAGCTTGAGTATTTGTGCCTAATATATCTAGGCCCCAATCAAATTTATCTATAAGACTGTAGCCTATTACAAGGCCGCCACTGAGTTGATTGTGATCGAAATCAAGGTAAAATTTATCGTAGGAAACAGCAAGACTTAAGTCGATCTCAACGCCTTTATCGTAAGACTCAATGCCGACAAGGTAAGAATCTTCAATATAAAAGCCCGCACCAGCACTCCAATCCCACGCAAAGCCTTGGGTTGGCTCTAACGTATTATCTGCATAATAGCGGTTACTTGCCATACTCGACGTGCTAAAAATGCAGCAAAAAAGCAGTGTTATGCTCAGTAAAGTATGGTTAAGCAAAGCGTTTCTCATCCCTTAGGGCCTAATTATTATTTGTTATTAAGCGTAGTATATTGTTAATTCGTTCCTTTAATCTGTAAAAAAATGTAGTAAGTGTTAGGTCTGTTGAACTTTTAAGGTTAAATTTGCAGCAGTCTGTTTGGTATTTAGGCAAGGCAGAGCCTATGCAGTGTGGCTATTCCCCACAAATGGGCGATAACGTAGCATTAATGCCAAACAGGCGCTGCCCAAAGGGTTCTTCCTAGGGGCTATTTACTCTTTGTTGCTCGGTTTTGACTTATTCTTACATGGATGTAAGCCAGTAGAATAACGCAGGAGCAGTTATCGAGCCCACTAGGTTACAAACCTCGCGCCGCGATTAAATAGCCCCTAGTTTGAACAAATTTTAATCCGTAAAGATCAACAGACCCTAATTTACTGAACTTTAATTTTATCGATTAATATACTACTCAAGTAAAACTGCATCATAGGTGTTAATGCACTTACTTCTGTTCTATTACATGGACCGCTAAGTTTAGTAAGGCTAGATAGTTTTGACAACGTTTTGTACTGAGGGATTTGAATATCTTTGCCAAGTCTTTCAATACGGGCCTCGTCAGTGTTTTGCTGATGAATAAAAGCGACAACCTCAAGCTCATTTGTTATTTTTTGCTCTTCGGTGAAATTGTAAATTAGTGGTTCACGATGAAAACTTGCACTGTCGATTGAAGATTTAGCAAACCAAACAACATCACCCGATGACTTGTGCGTGAGACGCATACTAACTTGTGCAAATATTGCAGCGCACTGTTGTGTTGGGTATTGCTGGGCAACATTTGAATATAAAGTAAATGGCTTCTCTGGTTGCTTTATTGCGTACTTAGTATCGTCTGTGAAAGTTAAATCGAGTTGCTGAATAGTCAGTGTGTAGTCACTGTTATTTTTAGTTGTTACTTTTAGTTGTTTATCGTTCAGTGCTTGGCTAATTTGCGATAGAAGTTTATCGGTTACGCTTGCCTTATCGGTAATGATTTTTACTGTTTGGTTTCTAACTACTTTATGTGCAGGAAGTTGAACAGATTTAACTTTTGGAGATGAGTGCTCTGTAGTGTACTCAAGTTGATAGGTCTGACTTTTTAATGTTGGCTTTAATGGCATAGCCAGTGGTTCGGCCGGTTGCTTTGTAATAGCACAACCAGTTGATAATAAAATAAAAAGTGACACAACTAAAAAACGCATAAGTACTAAACACTCGCTTAAAACCAAATAATCGTCGTATTGTACGTTAGTACAAACAAAACTTCATGATATTATCTGCGCAGATGTAGTTAAAAAGATAAATTTTATAAAAAATGAAGTATCTCAACTCTTTATCGTATTGCCTATCTGCTTTGTGTTTGCTGTTTAGTTCTGTGGGTTTTGCAGCAAAAGCGGATCCTGATTGGGATGCATTTGTAAAAAAGTACGGCCGTTACGCACAAAAAAAATTAAAAAGTAAAGGTATACCCGGTGCAGCGCTTTCGATTGTAAATATAAACAATTCAGACTACATCCACACCATGGGCGTAACTAAATCACGAAATGGACAAAAAGTTAATAAGCATACTCGGTTTAGACTCGCGTCTGTTTCGAAGACATTTGCAGGCTCGTTATCAGCTAAATTGGCTGCTAACGGCCTACTGGAATTAGATAAGCCTGTTAGCGAATACATAACTGATTTTAAAGGGACTGTTTATCAAGATGATTTAAAGGTGTTTCATCTTTTAAGCCATTCAAGTGGATTAGTTCCTAATGCATACGACAATTTAATTGAATCTCGTATGGATTACCCAGGTATTGTTGAAAAGCTGCTTAGCGTCAAACCAATTTGCAAACCCGGCGAATGTTATGGCTATCAAAACGTTATGTTTAGTCTTATAGGCGATGTGATATTACAAAACACCGAAAAAAGTTACGGACAGTGGTTACGAGAAGCTATTTTTGAGCCATTAAAAATGAGTGATGCGAGCTTAGGTTTTGAACAAATGGTGCATGACAATAATTATGCTCTACCTCATGTGCGGGGTAAAAAACGTTGGTATAGCGCTAAGCTTAAAAAAAATTATTATAAAGTGGGACCTGCAGCGGGTGTAAACGCGAGTGCAAGTGACATGGCCATTTGGTTAAAAGCCCAGCTAGGGCATTACCCTGATGTTTTGTCATTGGATACTCTCGCAAAGCAAACGCGTCCTTATACACATACAAAAAAAGAAATGCATCGCAGAGTGTGGAAAAAACACCTTAATGAGGCTTATTACGGGTTAGGTTGGCGCGTCTATAACTATGCTGATGAAACACTTTACTATCATAGTGGCTGGGTGCAAGGATATAGAAGTGATGTGGTTGTATTTCCTCACTTAAATATTGGTTTTAGCTTAATAGTTAATGCTGAAACCGGCGTAATCAATGAGCTAACGACTGAATTTATCGACAGGCTATTAGAATACAAACGAGGTAAAAAAATATGAATAATAAAATAATATTAGCAATCACTTTTTTAGTCATGTTATTTAATTGTAGTTTAGTGTTTGCAGCACCTGATGAGATATATTTGTTTCGTCATAGCGAAAAGTTAACGGGTAAAAATCCAGCGCTCTCAGAGGTGGGAAAGGCACGTGCAAATAATTTAGTTACTTTTTTCAAAGAGTATCAAAATATACATATTTTCAGCAGTAACTATAAACGCACGTTACAAACAGCGGCCCCTTTGCAGGCATATTTTAATACCGACGTAAATGTGTATAACGCAGGTGAGCTAAGTGATTTAAAAAATGAGTTACTAAAACTAAAAGGTGTAGTTGTTGTTATTGGGCACAGTAATACAACACCGCAACTAGCCGAGCTACTTTCGAATGAAAAAGTGCCAGCAATAAGTGAAACACAATTTACTCAGTACTTTATATTGAATAAGAAGCCCAGTAGTAATGGTAGTGAATATGATGTAACCCATCATAAAATGAGTTTTTGATTTAAAACGTTAAATAATAAAAACCAGCATTAAGCTGGTTTTTTCAATTTAAACGCACTAAATCCTTTAACAGGAATAATTAGTTACGCGGTAAATGTATTTTTTTCTCAACGCTTTGACGATAAAGCACAATAGTGTGACCTATCGTTTGTAGCTTAGTCGCACCAGTTTCACGTACGATTGCTTCAAAAATTAGTGCTTTTGTTTCACGATCGTCAGTTGGAACTTTAACTTTGATTAATTCGTGAATTTCTAATGCACTTTGAATTTCTACTACTACGCCTTCGGTTAAACCGTTAGAACCTAGTAAAACTACAGGCTTAAGGCTATGTGCCTGACCTTTTAAAAACTGCTTTTGTTTGTTTGATAATGTCATGTTTATACAAATTTTGCTGAATATGGCTTGAATTAAGGGTATTCTAACGCCATCTAGAGAATATTACTAATTAGTTGCGTGTTAATTTATGACAAATAAAAAACAGTCAGCCAGTTCACAGCGATGGCTGAAAGAACATTTTGATGATAAATATGTTCAAGAAGCGCAAAAAAAAGGCTGGCGTTCCCGAGCGGTTTTTAAATTAGATGAAGTACAAAATAGAGATAAAATACTTCGTCCAGGTATGACAGTTGTTGATTTAGGGGCGGCTCCAGGAAGTTGGTCTCAATATTTGGCTGAAAAAGTAGGTGACAAAGGCCAAGTGATCGCGTGTGATATATTACCGATGGATTCACTTGCGGGTGTTGACTTCTTACAAGGTGACTTTCGTGAGGAGGCTGTATTAAATGCGTTGTTAAAACGTATTGATGGTAAAAATGTTGATGTGGTACTCTCTGACATGGCACCAAATATGAGTGGCAATAACTCAGTAGATCAAGCGGGTAGTATGTATTTGGTAGAACTTGCGCTGGATATGTGTAGTCAAGTACTAAAGAAAAATGGCGCATTTATTGTTAAAGTTTTCCAAGGAGAAGGCTTTGATCAATACTTGCAAGATGTACGTAATAGTTTTAAAGCAGTGAAAATACGCAAACCTGATGCCTCACGTGCCCGTTCTCGGGAAGTATATATAGTAGCGACTGGATACAAACTGTAGTACAGTTGCTTGGCGTTTAGTTGAATTTAAATTAATTGGATACAAGAGGTTAACCCCTTGAGCGATATGGCGAAAAATTTAATACTATGGCTGGTGATTGCAGTTGTGCTGATGTCAGTCTTTCAGAGCTTTAATGGCGGCGAGCAAGTTGATCGTCAAACAAGTTACACTCAATTTGTAAAAGATGTCCGCAGTGGCTCTTTACAAGAAGTTATTATCGACCGCGGTACAGGAAATATTACTGGTACTAAGAGCAGTGGTGAGCGTTTTCAAACAACGATGCCAATGTACGATGAAGACTTAATAAATGATTTACTTAAAAATGATGTAAATGTGAAGGGTGTACAACCTGAAGAACAATCATTCTTAGCAAGTATATTTATTTCTTGGTTCCCGATGATACTGCTTATAGGTGTATGGATATTCTTCATGCGTCAAATGCAAGGCGGCGGCGGTAAAGGCGCTATGTCATTTGGTAAGAGTAAAGCTCGCTTAATGAGTGAAGATCAAATTAAAACAACGTTTGCTGATGTTGCAGGTTGTGATGAAGCGAAAGAAGATGTTACTGAGCTGGTAGACTTTTTACGAGATCCTTCTAAGTTTCAAAAACTTGGCGGTAGTATTCCTAAAGGTGTACTAATGGTTGGTCCTCCAGGTACCGGTAAAACGTTACTTGCGAAGGCTGTTGCTGGTGAAGCTAAAGTGCCATTTTTTACAATTTCTGGTTCAGATTTTGTTGAAATGTTTGTGGGTGTTGGTGCGTCACGTGTACGTGACATGTTTGAGCAAGCTAAAAAAGCGGCGCCTTGTATTATCTTTATAGATGAGATTGACGCTGTTGGTCGTAAACGTGGTGCTGGTATGGGCGGCGGTAACGACGAACGTGAGCAAACACTTAACCAAATGCTAGTAGAAATGGATGGTTTTGGTGGTAACGAAGGTATTATCGTTATCGCAGCAACTAACCGACCAGATGTATTAGACCCTGCATTACTTCGTCCAGGTCGTTTTGACCGTCAAGTTGAAGTAGGTTTACCTGATATTCGTGGTCGTGAGCAAATACTTAAAGTACACATGCGTAAAGTGCCATTAGGCGATAACGTAGAAGCTGCTCTTATAGCACGTGGTACTCCAGGTTTCTCTGGCGCGGATTTAGCAAACTTAGTAAACGAAGCTGCGCTTTATGCAGCACGTGGTAATAAACGTGTTGTAAGTATGGCTGAATTTGACGCTGCTAAAGATAAAATCATGATGGGCGCAGAGCGCAAGACCATGGTGATGAGCGAGCAAGAAAAAGCAATGACAGCGTATCATGAAGCTGGCCATGCAATTGTTGGTCGTATGGTGCCAGAACATGATCCAGTTTATAAAGTATCTATTATTCCACGTGGCCGTGCGCTGGGTGTAACAATGTACTTGCCTGAGCAAGATCGTGTTAGCCATTCAAAAGAGCTTTTAGAATCAATGATTTCTAGCCTTTATGGTGGCCGTATTGCTGAAGCGCTTATCTACGGCGCAGATAAAGTAACAACGGGTGCAAGTAATGACATTGAACGAGCTACAGATATAGCGCGTAAAATGGTTACACATTGGGGTTTAAGTGAAAAACTAGGTCCGTTACTTTACGCTGAAGATCAGAACGAAATGTATATGGGTGGTGGCGGTAGTCGTTCATCTAACATGTCGGACGACACGGCAAAAGTAATTGATGCAGAGGTTCGATTACTTTCAGATCGTAACTATCAAAGAGCAGAAGAAATATTAAAAGAAAATATTGATATTCTTCACTCAATGAAAGATGCGTTAATGAAATACGAAACTATTGATGCAAAGCAAATTGATGATTTAATGGCACGCCAACCAGTACGTGAACCGCGTGATGCACATGACCGTCATGAAGCTAAACCGGTAAAAGCGGAAGAACCTCAAGAACCAGTTGCTGATGAAAGTCAAAAGACTGATGATTCATCAAAAAAAGATGAAACAAACCTTGATGACAAAGCTGAATAATCGTTAAAATAGTAATGAAAGCCCCGAACTTCGGGGCTTTTTTGTATCAGCTATTTAGAAAAAGAATAAAGGTTGGCAATGACTAACATATTAAAGCTTCCGAGAGGGCGTACGCTTAATCTTGAAAAGCCCGTTATTATGGGAATATTAAATGTAACGCCGGATTCATTTTCTGATGGTGGGCAGTTTTTAGATCCCAAAATAGCGCTAAAACGCGCAATGCAATTATTAGATGACGGTGCGACAATTTTAGATATAGGGGGAGAATCTACTCGCCCAGGCGCGCCAGATGTTAGCTTAGAAGATGAACTTGCTCGAGTAATCCCCGCTATTAAAGCGATACGTCAGCACAGTGATTGCGTTATTTCAATTGATACCAGTAAAGCACAGGTAATGGAGCAAGCAATACTTGCAGGGGCAGATATAGTCAATGATGTTAGAGCTTTACAAGAAATAGACGCCTTAGAAACGGTTGCGCAGTATGAAGATGTAGCAATTTGTTTAATGCATATGCAAGGGCAGCCCCGGAGCATGCAATCGTCACCTCATTACGATAATTTGTTTGCAGATATAAGTATGTTTTTTAGTGAACGTATTAAAGCATGTGAAACAGCTGGGATTAAGTTTGAACGACTTATTCTAGACCCAGGTTTTGGATTTGGAAAAACGCTTAGTCATAACTATCAAATATTGGCTAAGTTTGATGATTTTAATAAATTAGGTTTGCCATTATTGGCCGGATTATCTCGTAAATCGATGATAGGTAATTTATTAAACAGAGATACAAATGAACGGTTAGCGGGCAGCTTAGCGGGTGCGTTAATCGCAGCGCAAAATGGCGCAAAAATTATTCGTGTACATGACGTAAAAGAAACCGCAGATGTACTTGGTGTATATCAAGCCTGCGAACAAGGAATTTCACAATGAAAGAAAGAAAATATTTTGGCACCGATGGCGTGCGTGGACTTGTAGGCGCTGCCCCAATAAACCCAGAGTTTGCAATGAAGCTAGGCTGGGCCGCTGGGCGTGTATTATCGCAAAGTGGTACTAAAAAAGTAATTATTGGTAAAGATACGCGTATTTCGGGCTACATGCTTGAAACCGCACTTGAGGCTGGTTTAATTGCTGCTGGTATTGATGTTGTATTATTGGGTCCTATGCCGACACCGGCCGTTGCTTATTTAGCGCAAACATTTCGTGCTGAGGCAGGTATTGTAATTAGTGCCTCACATAATCCGTATTACGATAACGGTATTAAGTTTTTCAATGGTCAAGGCTTAAAGCTTGATGATGCAGTAGAACTTGAAATTGAAGCGATGCTTGATGAGCAAATGACATGTGTTGCTTCAGATAAATTAGGCAAAGCATCGCGTTTAGTCAGTGCGGATGGCCGCTATATAGAGTTTTGTAAGAGCCAGTTCCCGCAAGGCCTGTCTTTAGAAGGTCTTAAAATTGTTGTCGATTGCGCAAATGGCGCAACTTATCATATTGCACCTTCTGTTATGCGTGAACTTGGCGCAGAAGTAATAACACATGCGTGTGAGCCTAACGGCGTTAATATCAACCATGAATGTGGCGCTACTCACGTAGATACCCTTAAACGTAAAGTGCTTGAACTTAAAGCCGACGTAGGTATTGCATACGATGGTGATGGTGACCGCGTGATGATGGTTGATCATAATGGCCGTGTTTTTGATGGTGATGATCTGGTTTATATTATTGCTTGCCAAGCAGCCCAAGATGATAATTTGGGTGGTGGTGTAGTTGGTACTGTTATGTCTAACATGGGCCTTGAAAACGCTTTAAAAGCAAAAGGTATCGAGTTTGCTCGCAGTAAAGTGGGTGATCGCTATGTTATGGAATT
Source organism: Pseudoalteromonas sp. MelDa3 (assembly GCF_002863625.1). Classification (NCBI taxonomy): domain Bacteria; kingdom Pseudomonadati; phylum Pseudomonadota; class Gammaproteobacteria; order Alteromonadales; family Pseudoalteromonadaceae; genus Pseudoalteromonas; species Pseudoalteromonas sp. MelDa3. Next base: position 16,075 of record NZ_PJBR01000056.1, read on the forward strand.
ACTACAGCAAAAAGGCTGGAAAATTGGCGGTGAAAGCTCAGGCCATGTACTGAATCTAGACTTAATTAGCACGGGTGATGGTATTATTTCAAGCTTACAAGTACTTGCTGCTATGGTTGCACAAAATCGTACATTGCAAGACTTAGGCGCTGGTTTTACCAAGTATCCAATGAAGATGATTAACGTGCGTTATACAGCTGGAACTGACCCGACAAAAGCACCAGAAGTGCTTTCAGCTGTAGCAGAAGTAGAGCTTGCTTTAGGCGATAAAGGCCGTGTTTTACTGCGTAAGTCAGGCACTGAACCTGTGGTTCGTGTTATGGTTGAAGCCGAGCAAGAAAAGATTGTAATAGACAGCGCTCAAAAAATTGCAGCTGTTGTAGAATCTATGAGCAAACAAACTGATTAATAACAATAATCTCTTGTAACTTTGGGCGAGAAAAGTTAATATCTCGCCCGCTTTCTAATGTGGAGTGGATAATGGCAATACGCAAGGCGATGGTCGCAGGCAACTGGAAAATGAATGGCTCTTTAGAGTTAGTTAAACAAATGTCTGACGCTATTAACGATGTAAAATCACAAGAGATGGACATTGTTTTATTTCCTCCATTCCCACTTGTACCAGCAATGGTAGCTAGCGGTGTTTCTACAGGAGCTCAAACTGTTTCTGAAAATACACCTGGCGCGTTTACTGGTGAAGTTGATGCGCAGCTTATAAAAGATTTAGGTGCAACTTACGTGCTCGTTGGTCATTCTGAACGCCGCAGTATTTATAACGAAAGTAATGCAACAGTCGCTGAAAAGTTTGCCAGAGCACAGCAAGTTGGGTTAACACCAATATTATGTGTAGGCGAGAGCGAAAGTGAGCAAGAAAACGGTCAAACCGAACAAGTAGTTGCTGCACAAATTGATGCAGTAATAGAGAAATTAGGTGTAGCAGCACTGAAAGATTCTGTGATAGCATACGAGCCCGTTTGGGCCATAGGCACAGGTAAGACTGCATCGCCAGAGCAGGCACAAACTGTTCATAAATTTATCCGTGACAAAATTGCATCACTTGATAGCAATTTAGCACAAGGGCTTACCATCTTATATGGTGGTAGCGTTAATGAAAAAAATAGCGAATTATTATTTGCACAAACAGATATAGATGGCGGCTTAATTGGCGGCGCAAGTCTAAAAGCAGAATCTTTTACTGCAATCTGTAACAGTGCAAAAGGGACTGTATAAGATGTACGAAATTTTATTAGTAGTTTATTTAGTTGTGGCTTTGGCTCTAGTTGGAATGGTTTTAATTCAACAAGGTAAAGGCGCAGATATGGGTTCTTCATTTGGCGCTGGTGCATCAGGCACAGTTTTTGGTTCGTCAGGTGCAGGTAACTTTATGACAAAAACAACCACAAGCTTAGCAACGGTATTTTTTGTATTAAGCATTGTGTTAGGAAACCTAACTGCTGGTCAAATTAAAAAGACTGACGAATGGGAAAACCTAGAAGCAGCTCCAGCAGTAGAAACAGTAGTTCCTGTTGAAGAAGATGTTCCAGTAACATCTACTAAAGAGCAAAGCTCTGACGTACCAAACTAATTTAGCGTAAAGCTATCGTTAAACGATTTATAGTCCTCAAATAAATCACATGTTTAACAATCAAGCGAAAGCTTAAAAAATGCGGATGTGGTGGAATTGGTAGACACGCCACCTTGAGGGGGTGGTGCTTTAGGGCATGGGGGTTCAAGTCCCCCCATCCGCACCAAATTTAGAAACCAGTAGCAGTGATGTTACTGGTTTTTTTGTATCTGTAATTTATTGTGATTGTTTTATGAGCGATGTGTGTTTATTGTTAAATATTTCTTCTATTTGTTAGAAAAAACTAGAAATATTACAAATTTAGCTCACACTTATAGATATCAAGCCGATAATAGATATAGACAATAAAATAAGGTAGCACAGTATGGCTTCAGGCTTCTCTTTTCAAAACCTAAGCATAACAAAGAAAATACATGCAATAACATGCATTGCGGTAGTGGCTTTCATAGTGATCGTATTGATAAACTATTTAGCTATGAATGATAATAAGGTTTCTCTCGATGAAATGAGTAACTCATCGTATAAAGTTGTAAAAATAACGTCGCAAAACGTAGGGCTTTTAGAAAAACTTGATGAACTTTATACCCAAGCGGTTACGTTTGGTGAGCAAGATCTTATAGTTAAAGCAGACGAGGTATATCAAACTTTAGAGTCTAATATTACCTTAATAACGCAACTTAATAACTCCTACATTAATAACGATATTATTAATGAGTTGTCAGATTATGAAAAAATATCCTCAAGTATTGCTACAGGTATGGTTAACGGTACTGCTGATTTTAGTAAGATTCAGCAACAAGCGCAGCTTAAAACAAGTTTATATGGATCTGTCTTAGAAAGTTTTAAAGGCGCTCAACAAAAAGCGGATAATCGTTTTTTTGAACTGGTTGCCAACACTAAAGCGCGCTCTGATGAAGCATTAACTCTAATGTTAGCTGTATCCATTATTTCATTAATTTTATTATTGTTTATGGCTATTTGGATTGCTAAGAATATAGGTTCATCTGCGAGTGATGCAGCTAACAACCTTAGTTTATTAGCAAGCGGCAATGGTTCTTTAAGCACACAGCTATCTGTTAACTCAGAAGACGAAATTGGCCAAGTCTCTATTAATTTTAACGCATTTATTTCCTTACTAAGAGAAACAGTTCTTGAAGTTATTGCTGTATGTGAGCCTTTAATGGAAAACTCAACACGATTAGTTCAAGGTATGGAACAAGCTGAGCGTGCTACAACAAAGCAAACCACTGATGCTGAAATTGTTAAGCAATCTATGGAAGAAATGAAACAGAGTGTTGGTGATATATCAGAATCTGCAGCTAACGCTTCTCACGCTGCTGAAACGGCCGAGAAAGAAGTTGAACAAAGTCGTACACAAGTACAGATGTCAGTTACCGCTTCTCGTACGCTCAGTGATGAAATTAATCGAGCTGCAGGGACTATTAATAAGCTTGCGGACGATACAAAAAATGTATCGCAGATTTTGAATGTAATTACGTCTATTGCAGATCAGACAAACTTACTTGCTCTTAATGCTGCTATTGAAGCTGCACGAGCAGGTGAACATGGAAGAGGCTTTGCTGTAGTGGCAGATGAGGTTCGTGAACTGGCTTCTCGCACTGCACATTCTACTAATGAAATACGTGAACTATTGGGATCATTAACGACTGCCGCAAATGAATCTGTAGCTGCTATGACTTCAGCACGTGATATGGCAACAGATAATGCTACAGCCGCAGAAAAAACAGGTATTTCAATAGAGAAAATCGCAGAGCAAATGTTAGAAATTAATGGTATGAATTCGCAAATAGCAGCAGCGACTGAGGAACAAACATCCGTTGCAGCTATGGTAGTAGATAATGTGTCAAATATGCATGTATCGTTCGAAGATACTATGGACTCACTACTTGCTGTACGCGACGTAGCCAAAAACCTACATTACCTATCTGATAACCTATTAGATGCAACCGCTAAGTTTAGAATCGAGTAAAGCTTAGTACTGAGTCAGTATAAAAATCTACCCTAGGGTTGATGCCAGTTAGTTAACCGCTGACTGGCTTTTTTGTTTGGATATCTGGTTTGACATACCTAGTATATGTCCACTCCCGCTTTATTAGTAATATGTGATGCTCTACTTTAGCTTACTATTGCTCTATTTATTTAGGGATACTCCCTGAGTTCACAATAAACATAGTCTGAATTAAGTTAATAATATTAATTGCACACGTCGTAACACTCAGTTGACAGAAGTCTTCTGAATTGGGTGCGTAGCTATTGGCTAGAGAAAGTGTTGTAGTGGGTTGCAAAAAAAAAGGCCTCTGAATAAATTCAGAAGCCTTCATAAACGAACCAGAAGGCCGGTTTATCGATTGGTTAAATATTTCTCAACCTATCTGTATTAACCTCTGGGTGGTTTTTTATATCAATTTCACTGCTAAAAGGTCGCAATTACTTTTACTTTATCGGTCACTTTAGCACTATCAACATAGCCAATTGCATTTCCATTAGCTGCAACAAAATTAATAACAGCTTGGTCAGTTGTTAGTTTTTCAGGCGGGGTACCTTTACCTGTAAATACAAGCTTTGACCAATATGCATTTAACTGACTGCTAGACTTACCCACTACTTTGTCGTTAAATTCATCAGCTACAGATGTACCGTCTTGATTTATAGGATTAACTTTATCGCCATTACTAAATGACTTACTTTTTCCCAGATAAATCTTTTTTATTGTGTCAGCATCTACAGAGCTAGCATTGCTTGGATTAATAATCACAGCAACTTCTGCAAATACATTAATTGAGCACAATGAAAGTGCACTTACTAAAATTAATTTTTTCATCATAAGCTCCAATTAAAAGACAAGATCTACACCGACAGCTACAACATCCGTCTCTGTATCAGTTATGTCATCTTCAAAACGACTAAAGTCGATCTTGAAAGCAGCGGAAGGATGAAAATCATAACGTGCACCAATTGTGTATACGTTACTTTGTGCACGAAGACCTTCAAGAGCACCATTTACAGCTGAATTTAAGGTTGGTATTGACTCAATGGTATTAAAACGTGATGAGTCATGTTTGTCATCATTGTCTTCATAAGTAAAATGAACAATTACACTGTCAATACGGTAACCAACTGATGCGTAATACTGTGACTGTTCTGGTAGTATACTGTCTTCAACCTCAAATTGCGTATATTCGGCATCAAACAAAAAGTTTTCATAATCAATAGAAAAACCAACGCCAACGAAGCTCGTTTTATCTTCTTCAGTGATTAGGTCATTCGCAGTATTAGTTAAGCCACTATCAGACAATACACTTACGAGACCAATTAGGCCGCTATCCTCTGAAGAAATGCTAGTGTCGGCCACAATGTATGCAGCTCGCGCACTGAACCAGTCGTATGATAGACTCCAGTTTATACCGCCTAAATTATTTAATTCAGCAGGTAATTCTGTTCCAAATACGTCAATATCACCATCGAATGCACCATAAAAGCCTTGAAGCGTAGAATCCCAATCACCCAATTGAGAGCTGTAAACTACACTAACGCCTTCATAAGTTGAAAATGGGATACCGTATACTGATTTTGGCGGACGTACCCAGCGATAAGCATAACCTACATCCAAGAAATCAGAATACTTGTAAAAAGGAACACGCATTTTACCAGCGCTAAATTGCAGTTCATCGCTGTATTCATAAGTAACGTATGCCCATTCGAATGTAGCGTCAAAGTCATCCTCTCCACGCGCAATAATTTGAGCCGTAGCTGTTAGCTTTTCATGTAGGTCTGCAGATAATTGTAAAGCGAATTTACTCTCATTTTTAAAAGAGATATCGTCATCATAGCCGTACAAAGTACTGTCACTATCCAGACTTTTACCACCGACAATTGATGCAAAACCATTAATTCTTACCTCAGCACTAGCATAGCTAGATGCTAAAACTGCACATACAGCCACTGCTACAGATAGCTT
>NZ_PJBR01000057.1:0-21606 GCF_002863625.1 Pseudoalteromonas sp. MelDa3
AAGGTGTAATGAGTGAACCCGCCAAGGGTAATGTTCTTGATTTTGTAAGGCTTAAAAAAGAAGAAAGCGTGCAAAAAAAAGAACGCAAACCACAAAAACCACCAACGCCTAAAGAGCCACCTCCGCCAATGGAATCGCCGCAAATGCAAAATAGCGACGCGACTGCGAACGCTAATAACTTCGACTTTGGCGCTAATGTGGATGCAGATGTAAATTTAGCCGGTGGTTTAGCGCTTGAAACAAGTGATGGTGAGTATTTACCTATTGTTAAAGTGGCGCCTGTTTATCCTCGTCGCGCATTATCACGTGGCATTGAAGGCTACGTTATTGTTGAATTTACAGTAACTAAGCAAGGTACGGTGCGAGACCCACAAGTAATTAAAGCAGAGCCTGAGTCTCTCTTTGATAGAGCGGCGATGGATGCAGCCCTTAAATTTAAATATAAACCGCGCGTAGTAAATGGTGAAGCCGTTGAAGTTGCGGGTGTTCAGAACAAAATATCTTTCCAAATTAGCGGTTAATTTAGTAATTAACCACGAGTAAACGGACAGAAATGCGAGGCGATTATGAAATTACTACCTACAGCTAAATTTTTAAAATTAACACTATTTTGTACTGCTGCAATAAGTACAAGTATTGTTGCACCAAGTGCCCTAAGCCTAATACCAGGGTTAAATGTAGCTACAGCATATGCAGAGCAAGAGCAAAAAACAAAACGTGTCCCAGCGCTACGTGAAAAGGTTTATAGTCAACTGGCTCGTGCCCAAAAGCTTGCTGATGATGGCGATGTAAAAGGCGGACTTGAAGCGCTCGATAGCATTAAAGAACGAGCCTCGAGCATGAATTCGTACGAAGTTGCAATGATGCATAATTTTTATGGATTTATTTATTACAACGAAAACGATTTACCCAAAGCGATAGCTTCGTTTGAAAAAGTCGTAGCAGAGGAGGCCATTCCCGAGTCGCTTCGTTTAAGCACCACGTTTAGTTTGGCGCAACTAGCTATGGCTAATAGTGATTACACTAAAGTTATCGCATTTTTAGATGACTGGGACAGTATTAACACTAAGCCTAAAACAGAAGGCTATTACTTGTTAAGGGCTCAAACATACTATCAGTTAAAGGATTATAAAAAAGGGCTTGAGTATATCTCCCAAGTTATCTCCTTAAGTGATAGCGAAGGTAAAATTCCTAAGGAAAACTGGTTAGTACTTCAGCGTGCAATGTATTACTCGCTTAATCAAGCTGACAAAGTAGTTGAAGTACTTGAGCGTATGGTTAAGCTTTATAACAAACCTGAGTACTGGGTACAGTTATCGGGTATGTATGGCGAAACTGGGCAAGAAAAAAAGCAGCTAGCCATTATTGAAGCAGCTTACCAGCAAGGTTTTTTAACGTCTAAATCTGATCTACGCCAATTAGCGCAAGTGTATTTATATAACGGTTTGGCTTACAAAGCAGGCGTTGTAATGAGTAAAGCGATTAAAGAAGGTGTCGCAGAGCAGAACGCTAAAAACTATGCCTTTATAGCTGAGGCGATGATCCAAGCAAAAGAAGACGAAAAATCAATAGAATACTTTGTAAAAGCAGCTGATTTATCATCCAGTGGTAAGTATGACCAACGCTTAGCTGAAGTTTACGTTAACACTGAGCAATACGAGGAAGCGGCCGATGCAGCGCGTAAAGCGCTCGATAAAGGCTCACTTGATTTTGAATCAAATGCATTTGTTGCCTTGGGTATGGCTCAGTACAACTTACAAAATTTTGATGCATCAATTTTAGCGTTTGAACAGGCAGAAAAACATAAAAAATCGCAGCGTTTAGCACAACAATGGATTAAATATGTAAAGCGCGAGAAAGTGCATGCAGAAACATTAAGAACGGCACTGCTTTAAGCTTTAGTAATAACGTTTAAATATAATTTCATGATCGCAAATCCAAACCACACTATTTTTAGTGTGGTTTTTTTATGTTTTTAATAAATTAACTACTTGAATTTTATGTAAATAACTTTGTCATCTTATGTTTATTAAAGTGTAACTGTAATGTCATATAGCTACCGTAAGGTAGGCGCTGCTGATAACTCAAGTGACCTTAAAGCATTACTTAATGTTTTAAGGTGACTTGAGTTTATTTAAAGCACTTAACAAAATAATTAAATACTTTAACGGAGTGAACAATGAAATTATCTGACTTATTTAAAGTTAGTTTGATTGCAACTGCAATATCATTAGCGGGTTGTGGTGGTGACTTAGTTGTATCTGAAGGCGACACAACAATAAATGAAGGCGACACAGTTACTAATGTTGTTGAAGGTGGCAGTGATACAGTAGATGAAACATCATCGCGTGATGATTCTCAAAATGGAACTACGGGTTTTCCTGCTGATATCGACAATGCACTTGCTCAAGGCTTAGCAACGGATGTCTCAAGTGAATTTCCAGCAATAACAGATAAACCAGTGTATCGCTTAAGTGCTGATACAACATTGATTGCTGATGTTTCATTAACTAATGATGCACATTGGATTGTGAGTGGTCGTACTGCTGTGGGTAATGACCGCGCAGATAGTACAACGCTTTATATTCAGCAAGGTACAACGATTATTGGTGAGTCAGGTGATGACTTTTTAGTTGTGCGTCGAGGTTCACAAATTGAATCAGTAGGCACTGCAAGCCAGCCAATTACGATGACATCAATTCAAGATGTTACGGGTAGCGAGACAGCAATTGGCCAATGGGGTGGTTTGGTATTACTTGGTAATGCACCTGCAAATTCATGTGGAGACCAACAAGGTGAAGCAACAGCAGACGAACTTGCTAACTGTGGTGTGTCAGCTGAAGGTGATGCAGGTCAGTTCGGTGGAAATATCAGTGATGATAATTCAGGTACTCTAAAATATGTACTTGTTAAGCAAGCAGGTAAAACGCTTGGTAATGGTGATGAGTTAAATGGTATTACATTTGCCGGTGTTGGCTCTGCAACTACAGTTGATTATATCCAGGTTCATGAAAACCTGGATGACGGTATCGAGTTTTTTGGTGGTACGGTTAATGTAAGTAATGTAGTGCTGACTAACATTGGTGATGATTCACTAGATTGGTCTTTTGGTTGGACGGGTTCGGCTACTAATGTTTACATTCAACAAGCCGCTAACGTAGGCGATAACGCTATTGAAGCGGATAACTCTGAGTTTGATTCAAGCGCCACGCCATTAACACTGCCTACTATTTCTAACGTAACAATCGTCGGTGCAGAAGGTAATAATGGTATTCGTCTACGCGCTGGTACTGCGGGCGCTCTTAAAAATGTATTTGTAACGGGTCCTGCTACTTACGAAAACTGTTTACGTGTAGGGTCTGATTCAGTTCCTCGCGCTGAAGATGGCACACTAACGATTGTAAACTCTATTGTGGCGTGTCAAACAACGGCAAATAATTTTGGTAGTGAAGTAATTAACGGTGGCGATGTACAATCTTGGTTTGAAGGACAAGATGGTAACCAAGTACTTACGCCGGCAGAGCTTATGCTTGCTGATGACGGTTACACGCCACTTGCTGGTTCACCGCTTATCGCAAATGGTCAAATTGGTGCTTTTGATGGATCAACTAACTGGATGGAAGGTTGGACTGTCGGTATTAATGGCGGCTTCCCTACTGATATTGATAACGCGCTTGCACAAGGCTTAGCATCAGATGTTTCTAGTGAATTTCCATCAATTACAGATAAACCAGTATACCGTTTAACTGAAGATACAACGTTCACAGCAGATGTAACGCTTACTAACGATGCACATTGGATTTTAAATGGTCGTACTGCAGTTGGTAATGACCGTGCAGATGCAACTATATTATATGTTCAAGCGGGTACAACGCTAATTGGTGAAACAGGTGATGACTTTTTAGTTGTACGTCGTGGTTCACAAATTAATGCCAATGGTAATGCAACTGCGCCAATCACTATGACATCTATTCAAGATGTAACAGGTGCTGAAACAACGATTGGTCAATGGGGCGGCTTAGTATTATTAGGTAATGCACCTGCTAACTCGTGTGGCGATCAAACCGGTGAAACGACAGCTGAAGAATTAGCTAACTGTGGTGTATCAGCCGAAGGTGACGCTGGTCAGTTTGGTGGTGATATTAGCGATGATAACTCAGGTATTCTTCGTTATATTGTTGTTAAACATGCAGGTAAAACGCTGGGTAATGGCGATGAACTTAACGGTATCTCATTTGCAGGTGTTGGTTCACAAACGAAAGTTGAATACATTCAAATTCACCAAAACCTAGATGATGGTGTTGAGTTTTTTGGTGGCACAGTTAATGTTCGTAACATTGTACTAACTGATATTGGCGACGATGCATTCGATTGGTCATTTGGTTGGTCGGGTCGTGCACAAAATATCTATATTCAACAAAGTTCAGTTGAGGGTGATAACGCAATAGAAGCTGATAACTCAGAATTCGATTCAAATGCGACACCATTGACTAAACCGCTTATTTCTAACGTAACAATTGTTGGTGCTGATGGTACTAACGGTGTTCGTTTACGTGCAGGTACTGCAGGTGTGCTACGAAATGTTGTTATAACGGGCCCTGAAGGTTACTCAAACTGTTTACGTGTAGGCTCAGACTCTGCTGCTAATGCAGAATCGGGTGAGTTGTCTATCGAAAATTCAGCAGTTGCATGTAGTGAAGATAATAACTTTGGTTCACAAGCAATTGGTAGTGGTAATGTGCAGTCTTGGTTTGAAGGTCAAACGGGCAACTTAACGCTTACGGCTTCAGCACTTAATTTAGCGACAGACGGCTTTACACCAAAATCGGGTTCACCTTTATTAGGTGCTGGTGGGGATTCATCAGAGCTTGACTCGTTCTTTACCAAAACAGATTACATCGGCGCATTCGATGGCGATAATAATTGGATGGATGGTTGGACAGTTGCTATTACACCAAGCTTTCCTGACGATATTGCTAATGCATTAGCACAAGGACTTGCAACTGATGTTTCTGCTAGCTTCCCTACAATTACAGATAAACCTGTATATCAATTAACCTCTGATGTTGTATTTACATCTGATGTAACACTGACTAACGATGCGCATTGGATTTTAAAAGGACGTACAGCCGTTGGTAATGACCGCGCTGACAACACAACACTTTATGTTCAGTTTGGTACAACGTTAATTGGTGAGTCGGGTGATGACTTCTTAGTTGTTCGCCGTGGTTCTAAAATTGAAGCGGTAGGCAGTGTAAATCAACCAATTACTATGACGTCAATCCAAGATATGACGGGCGGCGAAACTACGATTGGTCAATGGGGCGGTTTAGTATTATTGGGTAATGCACCTGCTAACTCATGTGGCGACCAAGAAGGCGAAGCTACCGCAGATGAACTTGCAAACTGTGGCGTGTCTGCTGAAGGTGACGCAGGCCAGTTCGGTGGTAATGACCCTGAGGATAATTCAGGTACGCTAAAGTATGTTGCAGTTAAACAAGCGGGTAAAACGCTCGGTAATGGCGATGAACTTAACGGTATTACACTTGCGGGTGTTGGTCGTCAGACTGAACTAGATTACATTCACGTTCATGAAAATCTAGACGATGGTGTTGAATTTTTTGGTGGTACTGCAAATATTAGTCACCTTGTTTTAACAAGCATAGGTGATGATTCACTTGATTGGTCATTCGGTTGGACGGGTAAAGCGCAATATGTACTGATTAAACAATCAGACTCTGAGGGCGACAATGCAATTGAAGCTGATAACTCTGAGTTTGATTCAAGTGCAACGCCACTAACAATGCCAACTATCTCTAATGTAACAATTATTGGTAATGTGGGTGTAAATGGTATCCGCTTACGTGCAGGTACTGCGGGTATGCTTAAAAACGTAGTTGTGACAGGCGGGGCAGATTATTCAAATTGTTTACGAGTAGGCTCTGATTCAGCGCCGCGAGCAGAGGACGGTACATTAACTGTTACTCACTCAATTGTTGCGTGTGAAACCGCTAACAACTTTGGTACGCAAGCAATTGGTACAGGTAATGTTGAATCTTGGTTCTTAGGACAAACAGGCAATTCAGTTCAAGTAGCCGCTGACCTTGGGCTTGCAGATAATGGCTATATGCCAACTGCTGAGTCGTTATTACTTGGTAATGGCTTTGATTCATCAAGCTTAGATAGTTACTTTGATTCTGTAGATTACATTGGTGCGATGGATGCACAAACAGACTGGACAGCAGGTTGGGTAAAAGTAGGCCTTTAACCCAAACCACATTATAGCCGAGCGAAAGCTCGGCTAATGTCTTGTTTTGTTTCGGAGTATAAAAATGAAATCTTTTAAACCCTCTACACTTGCTTTATCAAAGTTAAACTACGCTGTAATGGCTGCGTTACTTGGTTTATCAGTAAATACAGCCACGGCTGCTGAGCAGCAAGTAGAAGAGCAAGAAATAGAAGAAGTTGTTGCTGTAGGGCAACGATTAAAGGGCAGTGCGGGTGCTGTACTGCAAGAACGTCAAAACCAAGCGTTTGTTGCTGATATTATGGGTGCAGACCAAATATCACGTACTGGTGATGGCGATGCTGCCTCTGCACTTCGCCGTGTTACTGGTTTAACGTTAGTCGATGGCAAATTTATTTATGTGCGTGGTTTAGGTGAACGCTATTCTAGTACTCAGCTAAATAGCATGTATGTACCAAGTCCTGATCCTACTCGCTCAGTGGTTCCTTTGGATTTATTTCCATCTGAAATTATTGAAAGCTTGAGTGTACAGAAGTCATTTTCACCGGATATGCCAGCTCATTTTGGTGGTGGTAATGTAAATATTCGCACTAAATCAATTCCTTCTGACTTTTTATTAAAAGTACAAGTGGGTACATCGTACAATACTTCTAATAGCGATACCGGTTACTTTTACAGTGGCGGTGATGATGACTGGATGGGTCGAGATGATGGTTCGCGAGCATTATCGGATGTGTTTACTACTGCGCTTACCAGTGATGCTGGTCTTGAGGGCAATATAAACACTACGTTAGCTGAGCGTAAAAACCTGATTCAATCGCTTGATTGGGATGTAGGTATTTCAGAAAAGGATGTTGACCCTGCTATGAACTTCTCTATTGCCTTAGGTGATAGATTTGAAAGTGAGGTCGGTACTTTTGGTGTGCTTGCAGCCGTATCTTACGATAACGAGTGGGAAGTAGTTCAAGAGCAAAGCGGCTCAAGCCTTGGTAGCTTAGGCTGTGAAGACAAATGTTTTGCCCAGTATTACGATGGTACATCGACTGAGCAAAATGTACGTTGGAGCGGCACATTAAATTTAGGATATGAGTTAAATTCAAACCATAAGTTTGAGCTTACTAATATTGCACTTCATGACATGAGTGACCGCGTACGTAACCGCGATTACTTTGATGCAAATGAAACCGAAGAAGGTGTCACCGAATTACGCCGAGTAGATATTACGTACGAAGAGCGCGAAATGTTTTCGACTCAGCTTAAGGGGACGCACAACTTTCCAGAGCTAAATAATTTATTTTTTGATTGGTATGGCGGTTTAAGTCGAGCAAACCGTAATGCACCAGGTGGTTTAGATGTTGTTTATCAGCAAAACTTAGTTGATGGCGTGCTTGAATCTGAACAATTACAAGATGTAGCTGCAACAAATATCACCCGTGAGTATCAAGTATTACACGACGATGTTGAAACATTTGGTTGGAATATGGGTATGCCTTTTTATGGTGACGGCTATGAGCTTGAGTTAAAAATAGGCGGCGATTTTTCAGAGAAAAAACGTGATGCAAGTAATGTGAAGTTTGGCATTACGCACCGTGGTATAAGCGATGAGTACTCGTTCGGTTCTAACGTAAGCGATATTTTTGCGGATGAAAACACGGCGAATGACGCTTTTTATGCAAGTGTAACTGGCTCAGGTATTTTTGATGACGGCACCACTGATGGTGATAAGTACAGTGCAGCGCATAAATTAGATGCTTATTATTTTATGGCGGATTACTTCTATCAAAACACTTGGCGTTTTACTGGTGGCGTTCGATGGGAAGATTTTTCGCAAGTATCAGTCGGTTATGAAGCGCATACTAATTTCTTTGAAAATACGCTACAAGAAATCCAAGATGTAGCTATTAATGAAGATAACTTTTTTCCTTCTTTAGCTGTTACGTACATCATGGATGAAGAGATGCAATTTCGCTTAAATTTAAGTGAAACAACCATTCGCCCAGATCTACGTGATGTAAGCTCGTCTTTCTTTGTTGACCCGTTAACTGAGTTTTTGGTGAGAGGATCTCCTAGTTTACAAAGTTCTAATTTAAAAAATGTTGATTTTAGGTTTGAATGGTATATGCCATCAGGTAATAACCTTTCTGTTGCATTGTTTTATAAAGACATTGAAAACCCAATTGAAATGGTTGAGCTTGCGGGCGTAGGGGGAGCATCTCCACAGTTATTAACAGCTAATGCTCAGTCGGGTAAATTGTCGGGTATTGAAGTTGATTTTTTAACTGACTTTGGCTTTATAAATAAAGATTGGTCCTCAGCATTCTTGTCAGGCAACGTTACGCTATCTGACTCAAGTGTTAATTTGGGGATTAATGATTCAGACGGTGTTGACTCACTGTTTGAAACACAGCTCAAAGAAGCCCTTGAGGCCGATACGGTATCGAATATTGTAACTAACAATGAGCGTCGTTTAGTTGGTCATTCTGAGTGGGTTGCAAACTTACAAATGGGCTATGACTCGGATGATGGATTTCATTCAACTTCATTAATTTATAATGTGTTTGGTCCTCGTATAATTGTACCTGGTACACGTGGTAATGAAGATGCCGAAGAAAAGTCGTTTCACTCAGTTGATTTAGTTTATTCTTACTTCCCTAGCTTTAACTCTAAAGTTAATTTTAAGGTTAAGAATATGCTTGGCCAAGAAAAAGAAATTGAACAAGAAGGTCTTACCCTTTGGGGACAAGACACCGGCACTGAGTTTAGTTTAAGTTATAGCTATGAGTTTTAAGCTTTATTTAAAATAAAACTCAAGGAATGAAAGAATAAACTTCACTATCTATTAGCTCTGTATTTTTAATACAGAGCTTTTTTGCGTTTATGCTCAGTATGAAAAATATTTAAGTTCTGTTTTATTCGCTAGTTTTAGCTTTCAGCCAGTGTTAGTTTAGCGTTAATGAAAATTAAATCTCACGCAATGAATTTAATTTTTAATGTATTAAGGCATCTTTTATGAATCAAACAGTGGAACAAACAATGAAAAAAGTAGGATTAGTCGGTTGGCGTGGCATGGTTGGCTCTGTGTTATTAGAACGTATGCAGCAGCAAAGTGATTTTGCCCATATCGACACCACCTTTTTCACCACCTCACAAGCGGGGAAACTAGGCCCAGATATAGCAGGCGACGCAAAACCATTACTAGATGCAAGTGACATTAGCGAACTTGCTAAAATGGATATTATTGTTACTTGCCAAGGCGGTGACTACACCAATGCGGTATATCCAAAACTTCGAGAGTCGGGTTGGGATGGTTACTGGATTGATGCAGCTTCAGCGCTGCGTATGAGTGAGGACAGCATTATAGTGCTTGATCCCGTAAACAAAGATGTTATTGAACAAGGCTTAGAGCAAGGCGTTAAAACCTTTGTGGGCGGTAACTGTACTGTATCGCTGATGCTACTTGCATTAGGTGGTTTATTTGAGCAAGACCTAATTGAATGGGTAAGCCCAATGACTTACCAAGCGGCGTCGGGCGCTGGTGCACGAAATATGAAAGAGCTTATTGCACAAATGGGCGCTATTCATGCAAGTGTTGCAGATAAACTAGATAACCCAAGCTCTGCTATTTTAGAAATTGATAAAATAGTAAGTGAAACAATGGCGTCAAAAGACTTACCACAAGACCAATTTGGTGTGCCATTAGCGGGCAGTTTAATCCCGTGGATTGACGTACCTATGCCAAGCGGTCAGTCTAAAGAAGAATGGAAAGCGCAAGTTGAAGCGAACAAAATTTTAGGTTCTTCAAAGCAACCAGTGCCTATTGACGGTTTATGTGTACGTATTGGCGCTATGCGTTGTCATTCACAAGCGATGACCATTAAATTACGTGAAGATATTAGCGTAGAAAAAATTGAAGAAATTTTAGCGTCTCATAACGAGTGGGTTAAGGTTATTCCTAACGAGCGTGAAATTAGCGCAACAGATTTAACACCCGTTAAAGTAACAGGCACTTTAAGCATTCCTGTTGGCCGTATTCGTAAATTAGCGATGGGGCCAAAATACATCAGCGCATTTACAGTAGGCGATCAGCTTTTATGGGGCGCGGCAGAGCCACTTCGTCGTATGCTACGCATAATTGTTGATGGTGAGTAATACCAATTCGCAATAATACTTAATTAATTTGAGGGGTTAAATCTGACGCTAACTACGTTAAATATTTCTGATATAGAACAACTAAATAACGAAATTTTTGCCTTGTTATCGACACGATTTTCTTCCCTCAAAATAGATCACTTAATTAAGCGAATTGGTATAATATATAATCAGTATTAACAAAAGGGGTTGGCAATTTGCCAGCCCTTTTTAGTTTAATGGCTTATAAAACCGCTTAAGAGGCTAAAACAATACTTTTTTATGAATGTTCACTTTTGTTTATTATTGAACTTAAGTAAACTGTTTACATTGTGCAACAGCCTATTCAAGTAACATTAATGACCTCTCATACAAATAACTTTGCCAATAAGCGATTAGCATTTGTTAGCTCCTATTTTAGTTCTGCAATTGCTATAAACACGGTTGTTTCTTGTTTTCTTATTTTTAGCAGTATTAACCACAGCGCCTCGCAAGAAAAACTTTACTGGCTTTTTACGTTATCATTTATTTCATTACTTCGAATAGCCAGTCATGTATTTGTTAATAACACCCATGCTTTTAAATATCATCTGTATTTTATAGGTTTATTATTAACGGCTTTAACATGGGCCGCTTTCCCCATTTTGTTTTATGAAAATATGCAAATGCAGGAGAAGTTTGTATCACTCGTTGTTTTTAGCTCCCTTGCTGGTGGCGGTGTAAACGTTTTAGCTTCTGATATTCGTTCCTCCTTGTCGTATATAACCTGTTTACTGGTCCCTTTTAGTATTTTATTACTTTTACAGCCTATTGAAGATGAGAATGTACTAGGTATTTTAGGGCTCGTTTTATGGTTTATTTTGTGTTTTGTTACCGCTGTACGTTCTGCCAAAGATGTAAAGTCATCAATTAATAATGAACTTAAGTTAGATCAATTTATTGAAAACTTAGAAAACGAAGTGCAACTTCGTACCGAACAAATAATCCTTTTAGAGCAAAAAGATAATTTAACTAAATTGTTTAATAGAGGGAGCTTTGTTTCTAATGTCGAACTTGATTTAGCCAATCAAAATGATGATATTAAAGCCGTTTTATTTTTAGATATGGATGACTTTAAAATCATCAACGATAAATACGGTCACGATTTTGGTGACTTTGTGCTGGCCCAAACAGGTAAACGATTAGTTGAAACACAAACTCAGGGCGATTTTATTGCTTGTCGTTGGGGAGGGGATGAGTTTATTTTTTATTCTCGTAGTAACACCGAAGACGAACTTTTTGACTGTGTTTTTAGATTAGTTAAAACTTTAACGAAAACAGTGAGTATGGATAGCTATCAAGTAAACCCTTCTTTTAAGGTTGGGCTGTATTTTACGCGTGAAAACTTTAATCTTGAAGACGCGATTAAATACGCTGATGTTGCTATGTATGAAGGTAAGAAAAGCCGTAATGAAATATCAGTATTTGACGAGCGAATGCATGAATCGCTTAAAAGAGAAGAAGTACTTCGTAGCTCAATTAAAGAGTGCGTAGAAAAAGGTGACTTTCATCTGTGTTATCAACCTATTGTTGATATAAGTACAAATGAAATAACCACGTTTGAAGTACTACTTCGTTGGCAGTTTAATGATGAATTTATTCCCCCTTCAGAATTTATAGATATTGCAGAGCGATATGGAAAAATTAATATATTAGGTGAATTTGTACTAGAACAAGCTATCGCGAGTTTAAGTAAGTTAAACGCTGTGAATAGTAAGATTGGATTGTCGATTAATGTGTCGGTGTTGCAACTAGAAAACCATAATTTTTTAGATTTTTTAGTTGCTCTTCTAAATAGATATGCTGTTAAACCATACAATGTGCATTTAGAGATAACAGAAACAGTCATGATCAAAAATTTACCGTATTTGTCAAAAGTGATTACGGCCATAAAAAATACCGGTGTGCGTATCTCTATTGATGATTTTGGTACTGGGTTTTCTTCTATATCGGTTTTAAAAGAGCTGTCAGTTGATTACATTAAAATAGACAAATCTTATATTGATAACATTTGTGAATGCTCAAAAGATAAAAGTATTGTATCTGCGGTAACTAACATGTCGCATATGATTGGATGCCAGGTAATAGCTGAAGGCGTAGAAAATACAGCTCAGTTAACGTTATTACAAAGCTTACAAATTGATAAGTATCAAGGTTTTATATTCAGTAAACCAGTTAGATTTGCCGATGCGCTTAAACTTATTAGTTAGAGCGCTGACTTTTCAGGCACAAAGTTTGTTTTATCTAGGTTCGATTTAAGCGTGCCGTGTGCTTCTGGCTCGCTGCGAGCGGTAACTTCTTTTGTGTTATTCTATTAGCTTACATTCATATGAAAATAACTTAAAACGGAGCAATCCGCCTCGTTTTTTTAATGCTATTTGCCTAAAGATTCTGCCGAAAATTCAACCTAAAAAGATAGGTAGGCCTTAGTTATAATGAACTTTTATTGACTTAATTCGCTTATATGAACTACCTGATTACGCCCTCCATTTTTAGCATGATAGAGTGCTTTATCTGCCTCATTTATTGCGCTTTCAATTGCGGTTTTATTGCATTTAATATTTATTACGCCAAAACTTGCCGTAACATTAATTACTTTATCATTAAAATGAATCGGACTACTGGCGAGTGCGTTTCTTAGTTTTTCGGGGAATGCTTTAGCTGTAGGCTCGTCGTTACGTGCTATTAATAAGGTAAATTCTTCGCCACCAATTCGGCCAAACAAATCATCTGGATTTATGCAGTCTTGCATTATTTTCGCCGCTTCTACTAACACCACACCACCTCCTGCATGTCCAAACTCATCGTTTATTTTTTTAAATTTATCTATATCCCAATAAATTAAGCTTACGTACTTATAATTATTAAGTTTATCTTTTAGTTGCTCTTGGCTTTTATTATAAAACCCACGCCTATTTAAGCAGCCCGTAAGTACATCAGTCATTGCAAGATGGTTCATTTTTTCGGCTAAATCAGACGCCATTATGAATATCATAAATACGGCCATGCCGACATGAGCAGCAGGGACAGTCATAAAATTAATTAATGTATATAGCGCTATATATTCTTCATTCACTTGGCTGCCTTGCAGTAATGCTATGCTTGCTGCAACAAATAAAAGTAATCCACATAGCGAATAAGTAATACTAGCGCCTATTTCAGCAGGGAGTGATTTTTGCTTATGCCTGAAAATAATAACCGCACTTAGTATCAGTAAGATCACATCGTAATACACATACAACGACATAAATAAGCCAACATGCATATTTATGGCTGTAAAATAATAAACAGCAGCAAGAGTTACTATTGCCGAGATGATTAAATAGCGAATTTTTATACTCGAATTTACCCTAATGCAATGCCCCCATGTACCAAGTAGCACAGAGCCTACTGAGAAGCTGCTTCCTAACATCCAATATAGTGTGTGAGAGTCAAATAATGGTTCTGCTAATATTGTTGCCCATTGGCATGCAGAGAGTGCGAATGCGATTGTCCAAAGCATGGCATATTGCTTTTTACCTAACGTAAACCACGACATTAAAAATATGACAGACCAAATAACACTGGTTAAAAAGAGGGTAACTAATATATAAAAAACAGGGTTCATGTATTTTTATTCTTGTTTGCGTTAATTTTACTTTAGTAGATGAAAGCGGTTTATTCGAATCAATGCAGGTTATTAGTTGGCAAAACTATAAATAGATAAGCATGGCAATCATTTCATTAAGCGGTGTATTTGAATAGTGGTATATCCCTTGCTGTAGTGACTGTAGTTTAGAGTTTTAAGCTTATATGGCTTTGCTCTATTTGTAATTTTATACCTAACAGGTACTTAAGTTACAAATATTAGTAATTTTTACACGTTTATTTATGTACTTAATTAAAAAGTTTAACTAATTAGAGCCTGTTTATCTTTGAGGTTAAATGTGCAGCCGTACGTTTGGTTTTTAGGCAAGGTTGAGTCTATGTTGTGTGGTTGTTCTTCATAAGTAGGCGATAACGCAGCATAAATGCCAAACATACGTTGCCCTACATAGAACAGATTTTAATCCTTAAAGGTCAATAGGCCCTCGTTTTTAGCAAAGGAAATTAGAATGCATTTTTCATCTACAACATTTCACGCCAAATATTTTAAAGGTGTAATAGCGCTGATTGTATTGCTTATACTAACGCGAATAGCCGCGCCTTATGTCGTTCAGTATTACGTAAATTATCAGTTAAAGCATACGCAAGGTGTTACGGGACATATTGGTGATGTAGATTTGTTTTTATATCGCGGTGCCTACGCAATTGACGACGTTGAAATTTACGCTGTTGATGCAACTTCAGCCCCTAAGCCTTTACTGAGTATTCAAACTCTCGATTTTTCACTTGCGTGGTCAGCCCTTTTAAAGGGCAATTTAGTAACAAACATGGCCTTTACGCGTCCTGAAATAGTTATTTACGATAAAGACCCCAATGCCTCTGAGCAAAATAAACAAGTAAAAGACGAAACTACCTGGGTAGGGCTCGCCAATAATTTAGTACTGTTCTCTATTGATACCTTAACAATTGAGCAAGGCAAATTAACTTTAGTTAACTCAACTAATAGTGGTGAAAAACCCACTTTTATATCAAATATTAACGCTCGAATTGAAAATATAACCAACGCGCAAAACCTATCAAAAACACTAGTGACTACTCTAAGCGTAGAAGGTGCATTAATGGGGGAGGCCGGATTAAAGCTTGATGGCAAATTAGATCCCTTTAGCAAACAAGCCAATTTTGATTTTAACGCAGAGGTACAGCGTTTCTCTGTTAAAAACCTCGATACTGTATTTAAGGTATACACGCCTTTTGATATTGAAGCGGGTGGCATTGATGGCGCTATGGAACTTGTAGCTAAAGACAATAACTTAAATGGTTATGTAAAAGCGGGCGTTCAAAACTTGAGTGTGTTCTCGTGGCGCGAAGATATAGAAAAAGATGACGACGGCATATTTACGGCCATATTTGAAGGCAGTGTTGATTTACTGGGCTCTATACTCGAAAACGATGAGTCAAAACTTGTTGCTGCACGTATTCCTATAGAGGGACAACTAGATAATACGGATGTTTCGACTTTTCAAGCTGTGATTTCGGTATTAGAAAACGCATTTTTTGATGCGTTTAAAATGAAAGTAGATAACGTTATTTCTTTTGAAGATACGGATGAAAAACCTGATAACGAGGAAAATTAAAGCTCTTTGGTAATTCTATTTCAATTAGATCTTTAAATTGCACCCACTTTTTAAACTTTAAGTGGGTGCTTTAGTACTCTTATCAGATTAGTTTTTGCGGTTACTCAATAGCTCTTTAAGCTCAGCAATTTGGGATTGTAGTTCGTTTACTTGCCCTTGCGTTGCAGGTAATGAGCTGTCGTCTGCGAGCTCTTCTCGCGCTTTGCGGTGCTCCTCACTCATAACTTCTAAAATGGCACCTACCATCATATTTAAAAATACAAATGCGGTTAAAAATATAAACGTAAGGTAATAAATCCAGCTTAATTCGTACACCGCCATTGTTTCGTACATTATGTCGGTCCAATCTTCAAACGTCGCCACCCTAAACAAGGTAAGCATTGAGATTGAGACGTCTTGCCAAAGTACGGGGTTTATTTCCGCAAACATCATGCTGCCCATTGCAGCGTATATATAAAAAATAACAAACATTAATAGGGCTATATAACCCATTTGCGGAATGGCTTTAAGCAATGAGTTAACCAATAAGCGCAGCTCTGGGATCATCGATACCAATCGCAGTACTCTAAATATGCGCAGTAAACGAGCAATTAACATAGTAGAACCAGCAGCAGGATATAAACTGCCCAATACTATGATGGTGTCGAATATATTCCATCCTTTAGAAAAAAAGTGTTTTATGCCTTTACTTGCAATAAAGCGGATTACTAGCTCAATTAAAAAGAATGCGGTAATGCCAACGTCCATCCAATTTAGAGCAAGCTCTACGGTAGGATGTAGTGAGTAAGTGTGCGCACCGACTGTCAGGGCAGAAACAATAATTACAGCTATAACAAATGATTGAAATATCTTGCTTTTGTCTATACGCTGAAACAACTTTTGTAACTGCGACATCATAGAAATAGATCCTTTGGAGATTAAGATTTTATGGCGCTAATATACAATAATATTGTAATAATTTAACGCTTTTTCGATATAGAAAGTGTAAGGAAATTTAATGTTTATCAATAAACTAAAAAGTAGCGCATTACTTATTGTTGGATTATGTGTTTTAGCTGGTTGTAGCTCTGACGCGCGTTTTCATGAAGTTCAATCGGCGCGCCTCGATGAGTGTAACTATAAAGCCGACAAAGAATATTACGAATGCCTAGATAAACAAGACTCTAACTACGAAGAGTTTAAAAAACAGCAACAAGCCCAGACTAAATAAGTAACCTTTATATTTATGACTAAAACTCAAAAGCAGCGCGATAAGCACATTCGACTAGCACTTACTAATGCATGCGAGGCAATAAAAGAAAGCGTAATTGGTTTTGATTATCTAACGCATACCATTGATTTAAATAACGAGGCCAATACGTTAAAAGTACAGTGCTATTTTAATGATGATATAGCCCTTGAAAGTGCAAAACCGCAACTTAACGAATTAACAAATATAATACTCAAAGAGCTTACGAGTATTAAGTTGAACGCAAAACCAGCACATATTTCATTTTCCGCCAATTAACAGAGCTTTTGTTGGTTTGATAGCACATGGACGTTATAATTAGATAAATTATTTTTAGGGTTTAAATTATGGCTGTTCCTACGCGTTCGCAAATATCACCAGGTACCACAGTAAATATTGTATTAAAAGAAGATCAACGCAGCGGCACATTAACTGAGGGTGTTGTTGAGCGCCTTTTAACAAAATCACCAAATCACCCACACGGCATTAAAGTACGTTTAGAAGATGGTCAAGTTGGCCGAGTAAAAGAGATTTTATAATGGCAGCGTTAACAGAACAGGCTTTTTGGGAATTAGTAACAACGCCTGATTTAGGGCTCGATCCGCAAAGTGTGAGCGATAACCTAAAAACTAAACTTAATGATTTAAGCGATCAGCACCTTATTGATTTTGATAAGCATTTTGGCATACATATGCGCAAGTGTTTTACCTGGGATTTGTTTGGTGCCGCCTTTGTGATGGCCGGATGTAACGACGATTACGGCTTTAGCGAATTTAGATGTTGGTTAATTTCGCGCGGTAAAACAGTATTCGAAAACGCCTTAGAAAATGCTGATTCTATAGCGCAGTGTACACCTGTTTATTACTTAAACGAGCAGCCTTATCCGTACATTGATGAGTACGACTTAATAGCCGGTTTATTATTTGAAGAACGTAACGAAGACGAATTGCCGTTTATCCCATCTGGCAGTGATGAACCCAAAGGTAAACGTTTTAAAGACAAACCTAAGTTTTTAAAGCAAAGCTACCCTTTATTATTTGCAAAGTACTGGCAATAAAATAAATACCAATTCGTATAACTAGTTAAACAATCTAATGAGTTCAATTTACCCTTACAATTAAGCGCATTGGTATAAATCGTTTTGTTGTTTAAGTACGTATTAAATAAAGTGCTTAACAACAAAATGGTTCGTAATGAGTATCTAGGGCATGTTTACCTTTGGTGGTTGAATTTGTTCAATCCAAGAAGGATTTAATCGCGGCGCGAAATTTGTAAACTAGTGGGCTCGACAACTGCTCCTGGGTTATTCTAATGGCTTACATCCATGTAAGAATAAGTAAAAACCGAGCAAAGCTTCCGCGTCCTACTCACGCGCTCGCTCCTGTAATACGACTTCTCTCCTTTTATAGTAAATCTCTGTTATAGTTGTTAAAAGTTATAAAAGCTAAGTGATTAGGCATTTTGCTATTATTTAACACGCTGACTCACGAGGATACACCCACGAAATGAAATATTTAACACTCGCTTTATTAACTGTCGCTTTTACAAGTGCAAATGCTTTTTCTGAGCCGAGTAATAAAACACGATTTATACCGTTTTTAAAGTCAAAATTGGGGGCATACGAAGTTGTGTCGACCAATTCAGGGTTATGCGTTAATAGCGATTTGAGTTTGACAGACGAAAGTGATTTAAGTGCAGGTTTTAAACTTGGAGAACAAATTGTATTTGGATCGCTCCACAATGGTACTCGCACTATTAAAAAACCAAACTTTTGTTTTATAACCAGTACGCTTAAATATAAAAGTGATGGCCTTGAAAACGGTTTAAGAATGAGCCGTTGTGAAAACCCTGCAAACGAAAAAACAATCAGTCAAAGTATCAAATTCTTAGCTGATAACACACTAAAATACACATTAAGCGAACCTAGTGTAGAGTGCACATTTAAAAAAGCAGACGAGAGCAAATAAAGCATCTAGTAAGTAGTAAATCATTCGCAGTATATTTTAGGGATATCGCGCCAACGCGTAGTGTACTGCGGCGATAAAAAATCACGGTTCATGTGCCATCGGTCATTTAATTTACTGCTTGCAAGGCTGAGCATCCCTTTTCCGTATCGATTGTTAATTGTATCTAGGCATTGCATAAGCTTTGGATTATCAGGGCTCTTATTAAATAAGTCATTTTGCTGAAACTGTTCTGATATTAGCTCTACCGCGCCCACACCACACTTATAAAATCGGATCCCCGGTTGGTAAATATTATTAAATACCTCAGATACAGCATTAGCCATCACGCAGGTGTCGTTAGTGGGTGAGGGGAACTTATACACAAACGACTTTTTATAATATCTGTTTTCGTGCGCACCACTGGCTGCAAAAATATAAAGCTGGTGAGTAAGCGAGCGTTGCGCTCTTAGTTTATTAGCCACTGTGGTTACATGGTTAATTAGCGCTGTTTTAAGTGCTGTTGGCTCGCATATGCGCTCTCCAAAACTACGGGTCGAATAAATCTCCCGCTTGTCTTGTCGTACATCATCCCAGTTTAAACATGTTATCCCGTTAAGTTCGCTTACTGTACGTTCAACAACCACACTAAATGCACGGCGCATTGCTTTAGGGTTTTGCTGAGCAAGATCCCAAGCGGTGTGTATATTCATTATTTTAAGCTTTTTAGCTAGTCGCCGGCCTATTCCCCACACATCTTCGCAGCTCATTCTTTGTAAAATAGCTTGGCGAGTTTGCTCGCTATTTATTACAGCTACACCATTAAAACCACTGAGCTTTTTAGCGGCATGGTTAGCGGCTTTTGCTAAAGTAGGAGTCGGGCCAAAACCTACACCTACAGGAAGCTTTGTTTCGCGCCATACTGTTCGCCTTATTGTATGGCCGTATTCGTGCCAGTCTTTAATTAATGATGTGTAGCCATTAAAGTGCAAAAACGATTCATCAATACTGTATATGTGTTGTGTATCGCAAAAGCGGCCAATGGTATTCATCATCTTGTCGCTTAAATCAGCATAAAGCTCGTAATTGCTAGAGCGAATAATAACGTTGTTCTGCTCAAGTAAATGCTTAACTTTAAAGTATGGGCCAAATTTAGGAATATTTAAGTGCCGAGCAATAGGGCAAATAGCGCATACACAGCCATCGTTATTGGTAAGTACAACCACAGGTTTGGAGCGAATAGCAGGGTCGAATACTTTTTCGGCACTGGCATAAAATGACACAGCATCAACTAAGGCATACATTTTAGTAACTCTGGGCTTTGCCTGTGCATTCTTATTGATAGCGTTACTACGCCTTCGAGCTGAAACTCGTCTGCAGAGGTTAGTTGTACAGGCTTATGTAAAGAAGAAGCAGAAAGCAGCCGTCCATTGGTTTTATCAAGTAGTTTGCATACAAAAAGACCATTTAAGTTAGCAACAATAACGTCACCATTTTCTGCAGGCTCTGCACGGTCGATAACTAATAAGTCACCTTCAAAAATTCCGACTTCTTGCATAGAGTTACCCGATGCAATACCAATAAATGTAGCATCTGGATGCTTTATTAAAAGCTCATCAAGGGTTACACCTAGCTCGGTGTACTGCGCTGCGGGGGATTCAAAACCACACACGCCTGCTTCTATATAAATGGGAATAACAAACATAACACAACCTAAAACGCATATACTGTATAAGTGTACAGTATATGCGTTTTGTGTAAGTTATGCCAAGAAATGTATGGCTGATCAATCCATGTTTTTGATCATTTGTTGTGCGGTATCTAAAAAGTCTTTGATTTGTTGAGGGTTTAAGTTTTTACACATTTGATTATTTATTTTCTGCTCTGAGGCTAATAACTTATCAAAAAGAACTTTACCTTGCTCTGTGAGCGACAAAATAAAGCAGCGTTTATCGTGCTCACTCGCCTGTTTATTAATTAAATTTAAGCCAATAAGATCTTTAATTAAACGTGCTATTTGCGCTTTGTCGCGCTGTGTTTTAGTAACTATATCGTTAGCCGTACAGTTATTTACGTTCGCGATAATATGTATGCAGCGTACGTGCATAGCATTAATACCAAGTTCGCCTGCGTTAATTGCTTCACGAATTGTGACACGGTAATTTTGCATTAGTTCAAACAGCGTATTTGATAAAGGTGTATTCATAGAATTCTCAATATAGTTGACAAAGTCAATTAATTTGCTATAGTTGATTTTATCAACCAATGGGGCGTTGTGCAATACCTGCTTTTTATAGCAGCCAATTATTATACCAATCTGCTTATATATGGGGTCTATTTAACGAATTAAATTACGCTAGAACTAGGCTAAAACTTTTGTATCTAGTTGTTCTAAATAAAAATTTTTAACAACGTTATAGTGCAATTTAATTCGTTAAATTGATCAAAGATTTATGCAGGTGGTATTAAAGTCTAAGTTTTGTAAAACGAGGTAATACATGAGTAAACAAGTTCGCAAAGCCAACGTATTAAGTACACAGCAAATCACACCCCACCTACAGCGTATTGTTGTAGGCTCTGATGATTTTAAAGACTTAACCTCACAGTACATTGGTAACTATGTAAAAGTACTGTTCCCAAAAAATGGTGAAGTAGATTTTAACTTAAAAACAGCCTGTATACGGTCATATACAATAAGGCATGTAGATGCACAAACAGGGGCGCTAACGCTTGATTTTGTTATAAATATGCACCAAGGCCCTGCAACTGACTGGGCTAAAATTGCAAAAGTAGGCGACGAGC
>NZ_PJBR01000058.1:0-21480 GCF_002863625.1 Pseudoalteromonas sp. MelDa3
TTTAACCGCTTACGTTACAGTAAAACTAACAATCTCGATGAGATAAAACAAGCAACTTTTAATACATAGATGCTTACTTTAAAGATTAGTTTTGCAGTGGTGTGTTTTAATTTCAAACAAAACAGAACACGTCCAATTTGAAAAACCAGCACACCTCACTAACCTGTTAATTTTTCATTATCATCAATGCTAAAGGTAATGCAGCCCTGGCGTATTTTCAGATTTTTTAAATCAACCCAATCTACCTAATAGGATATTTTCTTATGCAAAAGCTAACAGATGTCGGTGAAAACTTAGTTAATGGTATAGCATCTCGTTATAACCTCAGTCACGATGCAGTAATTCACATGTTAGTTAGCGTTAATAACGGCGGTTGCTCAATGGCACAGTTTAATTGCCCAGAACTTGGTGGTTCTGGTCAATGGATGCGTGGCGGAATGACAATGGTTGGCGACATGTTTAACAACGGTTTAAAATCAACCGTTGATAACTTGTGCAACGAACTTGCTAATATATTGAGCAATAACCAAATATTTCCGGTTATTCCTGCAGGAACGCCTGGCAGCAATCAATGGTGGCCAGGTAATCTAGGCAGCCCATTTAGCAGTGGTGCGCAAAATAATATTCGCTACGCTATATTCCCTAATCGCTTAGCCGTTGAATTAAATGGACAAGTGAGCGTATACGACACGTTAGATCATAATATTGGTGGTGTAAGCCAACAGCAAGGCAATAATACCTCTCTTACATTTAACAGTCAGTGGGGGACAATTAATGTAAATACCCTGCCATTAATTTCAGGGCAAACGCCAACGCCTCCAGAACCTAAAAAAGATTTTACGCAGCAAGTAACGCAGCCGAATTTTGCATCGTTAACACCAAACCAAATTGAAGCACCGGCTAATAATACTGTGGAGCAATACTCGGTAGACGAAACACTTCAAATTATTGAAAAGTTAGCACAACTTCGCGACTCTAATGCGTTGAGTGATGATGAATTTAATATTAAAAAGTCTGAACTTTTAAAAAGGATTTAACCACTATCCTCTAATAGCATAGCGCTAAGTAAAAGTGGTTTATACGGTCTCTTTTTTATTCGGTAACATATGAAAACATTTAAATGTAATTGCACAGATCAACTTATTTTATTTTTTGAAAGCAGCCATTGTTTGGCTTGCGGCAGAACCGTGGGTATTGATGACGATTTCGATCAAGTTGAACCCTATGAAATTGATGAGCAATCGGGGTTATTTTACAAAGCAGAAGCGCCTGAAGTTTTTTATAAAAAATGTGATAACAACGCTCAGTATCACGTATGCAATGGTATGGTTAATTTAGACACATTTATACCTGTTGCCGATAAAGACGAAGTGCTGTGTTTTTCGTGCCGCTTTAATGAAACGGTGCCCGATTTAAGTATTGTTGAACATATTCCATTATGGAAAAAAATGGAGACAGCAAAACGTCGCGCTTTGTATACATTAAAATCATTATCACTCCCTTTAAATACAACGATTCAAGAACCTGAAAGCGGATTAAGCTTCGATTTTATAGCAGACCGTAACGTAAGCGATCACTTTGTGAGCCCTATTATAGGTCAGGACGTTGTATTTACAGGGCACGATTGCGGGCATATCACTATAAACCTAGCCGAGGCAGACGACGTAGCACGCTCTCAAGCTAAAATAGCAATGGGTGAGCGTTACCGTACTTTACTTGGTCATTTTCGCCATGAACTCGGTCATTATTATTTTGATCAACTAATCGCAAATTCACCAAAAAAACATGCTTTATGTAAGCAATATTTTGGTGATGACGAATTAGATTACCAGCAAGCGCTCGATACTCATTACAAGCAAGGCGCGCCAGCTAACTGGCATGAAACCTTTATTAGTGAATACGCTACTATGCACCCTTATGAAGACTGGGCAGAAACATGGGCGCATTACATGCATATTATCGATACTTTAGAAACAGCCAAAAACTTTTCAATTACAGGCTCAACAACGGGTAATGAGTTTGAATTAGATGAAGCAGACGAGCTTCGATTGCCACAAAGTGCTTATTACTTTAATTCACAAACATCGATTGATGCTATTTTAGATACTTGGATGGAATTTTCGATCATTCTAAATTCACTAAATCGCAGCATGGGACTTGCCGATGCCTACCCATTTGTACTTACTCAAGCGGTGCGAACTAAGTTATCTTTCATCCATCATGCCATTCATAACAGGCTCAATTTAATGCCTGATTTGAGCATTGGAAAAGTGTAATAAAATAAGCTCAGTCCAAAAAACATTTTAATAAAGAGCCATTTATTCTTGCTATGACTTTTCATGCATAGGTAGGTGGCTTTTTTATGATGAGAAAAAAGCCGTAAAAATAGTATATCCCCAACTTTCTCGCTGAAGCTTTGTTAGTTTGTCACAGCGAGGTTATTCTTAAGTCGACTTATGATTTTTTCTTGGTAAATACTAACTGTAGAAAACTTTTGTATTGAAACAAATAAGTCAGTTAGTTTTTCGTTTGATATATCAGAGATATTAATCCCTTTATATATAATAGGTGCATTATTTTGTCTGGTTAGATTATTCGACAGTAAAATATTCAATTTTACTGTACGTGCTAACTCTTCTTGATATAGAAAAAATTCTCTTAAATGTGTGCTAACAATATTGGCTGATTTTGATCTGTCTATCATTAAAATTTCGTCAATTAGTCGATTTAACCTGCTGCGAGACTCTATTGCTTCGTCGAGAATATCTAACCAATTAAGTTCGCTATTTGATAGTAAAGCTAAAAAATACACCGTTCGAGCTTTATTGTAATTAATAAAACCAGGCCACATAACATCTTCGCTAGATACTCTAAGTGCTTTATCAAACTGCTCAGCGGCAGATTTAAGATACATACTTACTTCTTCAAGTATTGATGGCTCTATAGTATTAATATTTTTTTGAGCCAGTTCTAAACCATCAATCGACAAAATATCTACAGAGTTCATATTTAGCGACTCTCGTAACAAATGCATGCCTTTTTTGTTGTAATACAAACCTAGGTAATTATGGTAAATGGTTTTTGTCACTGGGTTACGAAGAATTGGACCTCTCACATGAAGTAAGTCTGCATGAATATTAAAATTATCATCAGCTACAAAACTTTGGTAAGACACAACAGCTTTAAATAGCTTTATTGTTTCCGTTATTTGAATTGAATTACCTTTACTCACCGAGTGCAATATTTCACAGCGCCTATCAACTTCTGACAAAATTGTATCCATACGCTTTTTATAAAGTACTTTGTTAGTTTCTGATGCATTAAAAACAGCTGGAAATAAAACAATTAGGTCGATTATATATTGCAGGGTATCGGCAAAAAGAACGGCGGTTTCTGACTCTTTTTTTAATTTATGCTCAATAGAGTCAAAAATTTCTTTCTCTAGTGTGTTTTCATCTTGGGACTTAAACTGATTAATTAACTCTGGAAGTGAGGTTACGTAATTTTCATTATCTAAAATGTTACCTTCCATTTTGCTAATATTATTTACACTATCAATTGATGTATATGTTCTAACAGTAATAAATAAAGCTAATACGGCTATACAAAAGCTTACTGTTGATATGGTAAAGCTTAGTAAATCTTTACCTTCTTTTAAATCATATACCCATACAGCAAGAAAAGCTGAAAGTAGAACAAGTAATAATATTGTAAAATATAACATTTTTGATGTGCGCATATGTCTTCCAGACTTGGGTCGAGCTAACAATCTAATATTGCTGATTTATAACACGAAAAACGCAGACTTCACACGCAAACTGAGAGCTATATAACCTCTGTAGAGCACAAGTAATAAAATATCTGCATCACTTTTCCCATTTACCCAGCGCTTGTTTGTCACTTTGTTTAAACTCAACCCAATTTGATGAGTCTTTAAAGTGCTCTTTTTTCCAAAACGTGGCGTGGTTTTTTAAATAATCCATTATAAATTGTGCGCCTTCAAAAGCGGCTTGGCGATGGCGGGAAGTTACGCCAACAAACACAATTTGCTCGCCAAGGGCTAAATAGCCAACGCGGTGAATAATGCATATTCTCGCCAGTTGCCAGCGAGTTTGTGCTTGCTCTGCAATAGATTGAAGGAGTTGCTCGGTCATACCAGGGTAGTGCTCCAGCTCAAGTGCAATAACGTTGTCACAACTGCTGAACTCTCTTACCAAACCTGTAAAGGTGACAACGGCGCCATCGCTTTTATTATTACTACAAAGCGTATTGTGCTCGTCACCTACATTAAAATCATCGGTTTGTACTTGAATATGTATGCTCATTAGCCACCTGTAACCGGCGGGAAAAAGGCAAGCTCATCCCCTGCTTTCACTATTTCGTCGCTTGATGACATAGTTTGGTTAAGCGCTGCAAGTAGCTCACGCTCCTCCAGCCACGGTTGCCAATGCGGGTATTGGCTCACTAATCTTAATTTAAGCTCTGAAATAGTAAGCGGCTGCGTAATCTCAAGGCTTAATTTACTACACTTTAACCGCTCTTTTAATTGCCCAAA
This sequence comes from Pseudoalteromonas sp. MelDa3, assembly GCF_002863625.1. Lineage (NCBI taxonomy): Bacteria > Pseudomonadati > Pseudomonadota > Gammaproteobacteria > Alteromonadales > Pseudoalteromonadaceae > Pseudoalteromonas > Pseudoalteromonas sp. MelDa3. Next base: position 4,556 of record NZ_PJBR01000058.1, read on the forward strand.
AAACAATAACTCTACTTTTTGGGCGCTAGATATAGCATCGTTTGGATTAATCTCGTTGCCAGCTACCATTTTTGCCCCCTGCTTTTTGAGTAACGCGCATGCCGCTAATTTCCATTAGTGGGTCGGCTGCTTTACACATATCAAACAAAGTAAGCGCAGCAACAGATACCGCCGTTAGCGCTTCCATTTCGACCCCGGTTTTACCGGCAAGTTTGCAGTAGCTGGTTATTTTAATTTGGCTGTTTGCTTCATCAAGTTCAAAATCAACAGCTACTTTAGTAAGTGCAAGCGGATGACAAAGCGGGATTAAATCAGCGCACTTTTTAGCGCCTTGAATACCCGCAATACGTGCCACACCTAACACATCGCCCTTTTTGTTTTGATTAAGCATTACTTGTTCAAAGGCAAGCTTGCTCATGCTAATAAAGGCTTCAGCTGAGGCATCGCGCAAGGTTACGTCTTTGAGCGATACATCAACCATATTCGCTTGGCCGTTTTCGTCTACGTGGCTTAACATACTATTGCTCACGCGATTCACACTTTTTACCAATGGTAATGTGCGGTACAAAGTTACACGGTTTATGCATTGAGTTAAGTTGATCTTTTATAATACCCGTCCACGCTGTTTTACATGCGCCTGTAGAGCCTGGCATACAAAAAATAACGGTGTTGTTAGCAAGCCCTGCAAGTGCACGAGATTGAATAGTTGAGTTACCAATTTCACCGTACGATATATGTCTAAATAGCTCACCAAAGCCGTCTACGCTTTTATCAAACAGCGGCGCAAATGCCTCAGGTGTTGAATCACGTTCGGTAAATCCTGTACCACCAGTCACTAAAATAGCGTGAATGGTGTCGTCGGCTATCCACTGCGATGCAATAGCGCGCATTTGGTAAACATCATCTTTTACAATTTCTTTATCCGCTAAGTGATGACCCGCCTCAGTTAGCGCTTTAATTAAGTAATGACCAGAAGTATCGGTAATCGCATCGCGCGTGTCGCTTACTGTAAGTACGGCAATGTTTAAAGGTATTTGTGTATCGCTTGTGTGGCTCATAATGTTCTTCTCAATTGGTTAATGCTTAGGTCAAAATGCTCATTTACAGCTTTAAATTGCGCCGGTGTATTGGTGTTTATTAATGCATGCGCTTTATTACATAAAAGCGTTTGCACACCAATGCTTTGGGTAAACTGTTTTATTGATTTATGACTGTTTGCGTTTGTGAGTATGTGTTTTAAATGATTTTTTACACTGCTTGTATTACGAATATACAGCGGTAGCGGTTCATTTTCAAAGTGCCAAGCATGTATTTGTGACTGATTTAATTGATTGCTCACACTTTGTACGTTATTTGTCTGAGAAGCCAGCACTATTGTGCTTAACAAACTACTCGTAAGTAGAGGCATATCTACCGCAGTAATAAGTAAATCGTGCTCAGTGGCTATTAATGTTGAGTAAATTCCGCCAAGGGGCCCACTGTTTGGGTATATATCTTTAACGTACTTTTCTGAGGGATAATCGCTCGGTGAATAATGGTTCAATGATTTGATTGGATTTGTAACGTTGCGGCTTATCAGTATGTTTTTAGCGCCTGCGTCTTTTAATAAATCACACGCATTGTGCAATAGCGTTTTATTTTTTAAAACTAAATCGGCTTTGTCTGTGCCCATTCTTGATGACTTACCACCAGCAAGCACAACACCTGTAAAATCTCGATTAGCTTTTACTTCCATATTAGCCGCCCAACATAGCTAAGTGAGTTGTCGCACCTGTTAAGCGTTTATCTAGCTCATGGCTTATTTCTTTATTGTCCATAGCGGCTCGAATTGCCTTTACGGTCGCTGCAGTATCGTCCTCGTTTAGTAGTTCACGTAAATCTATACCTTGCTCGGCAAACAAGCATAAGTGTAATTTACCCAGCGCCGACACCCTTAAGCGATTACAGCTTTTACAAAAATCTTTACTGTACGGCATTATTAAACCAATACGACCATCGTAATCAGGATGACAAAATTCCTCAGCGGGTCCGTTTAGTTTCCCCCTAACTACTTGTAACCAACCTTGGTCGAGTAATTGGGCTTTAACCGTTTGCCCACTTAAGTGGTTTTCTTCAAAAAAGGTTGCGCCGTCACCTGTTTCCATTAATTCTATAAAGCGCACTGTAACTTTGTGGTGCTTTACCCACGCTAAAAAATCCTTCAATTGGTTTTTATTAAACTGTTTGGCAAGCACCGCATTTATTTTTATATCTTTTATGCCCAGCTCTACCGCGCGTTCAATCCCTTTTAAAATAAGGGTAAGTTTGTCGTGCCCTGTTATGAGTTTAAACATACTCGGATTTAAACTATCAATACTTACATTAAGCGCATCAAGCCCGGCTTCTGCAAATTCATCAATTTTATTTAATAAATTAAATCCGTTGGTAGTAATGGCTACTTTTTCTATGCCAGGTGTATTTTTACAGAGCTTTATAATATCGGTTACGTCGTTTCGTAAGCATGGTTCGCCACCTGTAATGCGCACTTTTTTAGTACCTAGCTCTGCAAACGCATTTACCAGCGTGCTAATTTCATTTTTATTTAAAAAATTACGCGGCGTATCGCACTGATACCCATTTGGTAAACAATAACTACAACTAAAATTACATACATCGGTTATTGAGAGGCGCAAATAGTTAAACTGCCGACCAAATTGATCATTAAGCATATGCTTCCTTTTTTCTTTACATTACAACCGCAACATCAATGCTGCTAGAACCTGCTTTGTAATGTTGTTTTATTAATTGGCTTAATTGTGTTTTACACGAACCGCAATTCGTTCCACATTTAAGTTCAGACCCCAATTGCTCGACTGTGTTTGCACCGTTTTTAATGGCGTTTATAATTGGCTGCTCTCTTACTTTAAAGCAGCTACACACTTGTGCACCTTGGGTAAATTCTTCATCGGGGGTTGCATAAAGCAAAGACTGTAACTGTGTAAAAGTCAGTAATGGCTCTGCAAACAAATGGTTTATCCACTCAAGTGATATTTCTTTTTGTTCATTAGAAATAACACCAACAAACGCTAATTGATCGTTTTGAATACACTGCACATGCATGGCTTTTGCCGTATTCATAGCCGACCACTGCCCTTGTAAACCAGTTAAGGTTTGGCAGTAATACAGTAAATCACTTTGTGGCTCATTAAGCGCCAATTGGTAATTAAAGCAATTACTAGCATTAACTTTGAGCCAAAAATCACTGTTTATAACAAGTTCGTTTTTAGCAAACAGCTGCATATATTGCACAAAGGGTGCTTTAACTATATTAACAGCGCCGTGTTTACACTCAGCCTGACCAGATAGAGGGTCAACTACCGATTGATATAACCCACTTACTGTTGCTGATGACGCAAATTGCTTATTCCAATGAATAGGCATAAAGCATTCACCTTTTCGCACGGCATCGGTCACTTTTGCATGCGCGGTAACCTGCCCAGTTTGGGCAATTGCACTTATTAAATCGTTTTGTTTAATTGCTAATTTACTGGCATCAAGCGGATTAATTTCTATGTACGGCCGTGTAATATGCGATGAAAGCGCAGTGCTTTTACCGGTGCGGCTCATGGTATGCCATTGGTCGCGTATACGACCCGAGTTCATTATAAACGGGTAATCACTTGATGTTTTTTGTACCGGTAATTGCGGCGTTATAGGTATAAAACGCGCCTTTTTATCAGCGGTGCTAAATTGGTTATCTGTAAAAACCTGACCATTTTTATAAGGCTCGTTTTTAACAACAGGCCACATAATGGGTTTTAAATTATCATACTGATTTTGTGTGAGCCCAACTAAACCAGAGAGGTTTAATAATCGGCTGCCGTTATTTTCAAAGTCGGTTAATTGTGCCCATTCTTCAAAAATGCCACTTGGATCTGTAAAATCAAACCCTTCAAAGCCCATTTTTTTAGCAACATCGCACATAATTTGCCAATCGTTTTTAGCTCCTGAATAAGGCGCTACTAACGGGCGTTGCCTTGATATTCTTCGCTCTGAGTTAGTTACTGTGCCGTTTTTTTCACCCCATCCGGTTGATGGAAAAGCAACATCGGCAAATTTTAACGTATCACTTTTTGCAATACAGTCAGATACAACCACCAGCTCGCAGGTCTCTAATGCCTTTTTAATAGCGGCGTTATTGGGCAAGCTCACCATTGGGTTTGTTGCCATTACCCACACTGCTTTTATTTTTCCTGCGGCTATTTCATCAAACATATCGATGGCATTGCTGCCTGCTTTTTTAGCGATAGTTGGCGAGAGCCAAAAGCGTTGTACAAGTGATTGATGTGCTTCGTTTTCAATATCTAAATGCGCCGCTAACTGATTAGCCAAACCACCTACTTCGCGCCCGCCCATCGCATTGGGTTGCCCAGTAATCGAAAACGGACCACTGCCTGGCTTAAGTAATTTACCTGAGGCTAAATGTGCATTAATAATGGCGTTGCATTTATCTACACCCGAGCTTGACTGATTTATACCCATTGAGTAAAAGCTAATCGCACTTGGGCTGTTAGCAAATAGCGCGTAAAACTCAGTGACTTGCTCAATTGCTATATCGCAAAAGTCGCTAACTGCCTCACAGCTCCATTTTTGTGCCTCTTGCAGTGCGCTTTCAAAGCCGTTTGTGTGCTGAGCAATAAATTGCGTGTTGAGGTGGTTATGCTCATTTAAATAATTAAGTAAGCCGTTATAAAGCGCGGCGTCACTGCCTGGTTTTATATTTAAAAATGTGTCGGCAAGCTCAGCGGTGTCGGTTTTTCGTGGGTCAATAACCACCACTTTCATATTTGGGTTAAGCTGCTTTGCACGCTCCATTCGCTGATACAAAACCGGATGAGTCCATGCTGCATTAGATCCAATTAAAATAAGTAGCTCAGTTTGCTCTAAATCCTCGTAAGTACACGGCACTACGTCTTCACCAAAAGCGCGTTTATAACCTGCCACAGCAGATGACATACACAGGCGCGAATTTGTATCAATATTGCCTGAGCCTATGTAGCCTTTCATTAATTTATTCGCGATGTAGTAATCTTCAGTAAGTAACTGCCCCGATACATAAAAAGCCACCGCATCGGGTCCGTGCTTTTGTATTATGTCGTTAAATTTATTGGCAACATGGTCGGTTGCTTCATCCCACGTAACAGCTTGATTATTAATAAGAGGCGACGTTAAGCGGTTATCACTGCCTGTGGTGTCGAGCAAATGGGTGCCTTTTACACATAAACGACCAAAGTTTGCGGGGTGCTCTCGCATGCCTTCAAGCTTGGTTGGCACATTATTAAAAAGTGAAATATCAACACCACACCCTACACCACAGTAAGCACATGTTGTTTGTTTTAAACTCGTTTTATTTATAGTTGGTGACGTGTTTGCGGTTGCCATACTGCTCTCTTTTAGTGTGCTTTAATTTATGCGGGCTGTTTTACAGGCTCATTAAGGGTAACTACGTTAATAGTGTTACTTGCTTTAGCGAGTGCGCTGCTTATTACGTTTTGAACGAGTTTTTCACAACCTCCACAGCCTGTACTGGCTTTGGTGCTTTGCTGCACACTTGCCAAATCTATGCAGCCTTTAGCGACTGTTTGTTCAATGGTGTGTTTAGTTACTTTATGACAAGCGCAAATAATAGCGTCATCAGGCAAGTCGTCGGCGCTTAGCTCTGCTATGTCGCCAGCAAGGGGCATAATGAGCGCTTCGGGGGCGGTGGTAAGTTCAATGTCGTTTAAATGATATTGCAGTAAATTATCGTAATCGCTGGTATCGCCAACAAGTACCGCGCCAATCAGCTTATTACTTTGTGAATTAGTGACTACTTTTTTATAAATGCCATTGGCTTGGTCTTCAAAATAATAGCTTATTGCGCCTTCGCTGCGTGCATGCGCATCGCCAATAGAGCCCACTTCAACACCCATTAATTTAAGCTTGGTGCTCATATCGGCACCGCTAAATTCATCGGCTTTATTGTCTAAGCCAGTACTTTGCAAAGTACCTTGCTGGGTCTGTTGTAAAATATGCCCAACTGCAATTTTAGCCATGGCGTAACCGGGTGCCACTAAGCCAAAAATAAAATTATTCCATAGTGCACATTCACCAATTGCGTATATGTTTTTGTCGCTCGTTTGACAGTGGTTATTAATTACAATACCGCCGCGCTCGCCTAACTCTAAATTAAACTCGCGGGCTAAATTATCATAAGGGCGAATACCCGCCGAAAATACAATCATGTCGGTTTCAAGGGTTTTGCCGCCTTTAAAACACATTTTGTAACGGCAACTTTCACCTTCTACTATTTCCTCAGTCGCCACTGATGTATGTACAGTAACGCCCAAATCTGTAATTTTGTTTTTTAGTAACCGACCGCCCCCCGCATCAACTTGTACACCCATAAGTTGCGGTGCAAATTCTATTACGTGAGTCTGTAAACCCAGTTGCTTTAATGCGTTTGCAGCCTCAAGCCCCAGTAAACCGCCACCAATTACCACGCCTACTTTACTACCGTGGGCTGAGTTTTTTATTGCGTGTAAATCCTTAATGGTGCGATAAACAAGGCAATGCTCACGATCTTTACCCGATATAGGAGGTACAAATGGAAATGAACCTGTAGCAAGCACAAGCTTGTCGTATTCAAACAACTCCCCTTTAGCGGTTGTTACTGTTTGCGCATCACGATTTATATCAACCACTTTAGAATGAGTATGAAAGCACACTTGCCAATCGTCATAGGTTTTACTGCATGTAAGTGCGAGGTCGTCTGCGGTTTTACCTTTAAAAAAGGAAGATAGTTGCACTCGGTCATACGCTAAACGGTCTTCACCGCTCAGTACCGTAATTTCAAATTGTTCATCAGCTTGATTTTGAGAAACTAGCTGCTGCACAAAATGATGCCCCACCATTCCGTTTCCTACCACTACAACACGCTGCTTGCTTAGCATTTACCCACCTCAAAGTGATATCTACTTTAGTAATTGACTAAAATTGAAATCGAATAATTTGTTATAGGATTGTTATAGCAATATGCAAGCCAAATATATAAGCATTTAATATCAGTAAGTTGCCTACTTTGGTGCAGAGGTGGAAAGCGTAAATCCCCACAAGATGGTGCAATTGCACCATCTTGTGTCGCTATAAATTACAAGAGGATGTTAGAAGATAGTGAGGGTTAAAATTTAGCACTCATCCATACCCATAATTTTTGAGTATCGACTTTATTAGCAGCAGTATCCCCCGCTGAGTAATCGGCGTATTTAACACCCACTGCGTATTGTTTGTTAATAGGTTTAACGTATTGTACGTTTAGCTCACTGCCTAAATCGTCAACCCCATTTGATTGCTCATTAGCATCAAAACTGTGATAAGCCACCAGCCATTTTCCGTCAAACGCTTTACCATTTAAACTTATGTAAGTGTCGTCCAAGCCTTGTGCGGGTGTATTTAAAAACGTATCTGCCCAACCATTAAATTTATGTAACGTGGCAAGTGGTGTTGCAAACCCGTAATCGCCATTGTCAGAGCCAAGTGACTCTATGCCGACTTTTAATGTTACTGTCTTATTGCCCAAACCATTTAAATCAACAGCGCCTTCAAGTGCATAGTAATCGGCATCAAAATCACTCACGCTTGTTGAGGCAGACTGCGTTGCATACTCCGCTTTGTAATAAAACTTTATGTCGTTTAGGGTTTTATTACCGTTAAAAGAAACGCCATAAGTGTCTAAACTGTCGTCTTGTAGTGCATCGTCACTTAATAAGTAACTGTATAAAACCACTTTGCCGAAGTCTGTTTTAAAGCTTGCATTAATTAGATGATCGGACGATTTAATGTCTTTATCGTCAGCAAATATGCGGTTACGCTTATTTAAATAACTGTACTGTAAATCTATGTTATTAAATGCGTAATTAATGGTTGCTGCATCAAAGGTTTGCCTATCTTGGCGCCAACCTACGTGCCCAACAAAACGCTGCCCATCAAGTGCTATTACTTGGCGCCCTACTTTTAGCGATAAACCATCGCGTACATATTTAACAAAGCCTTGGTCAATCTCAGTGTTTTCTGGGTCTGCAATAACAGAGTAATTAGTATTTTTCCCCACCGTATTGTTGTAATCATCTACGCCCAATAGGCTGCGAATGTCTTCTACTTCAATAAGGGCTGAAAAACCATTCACCTCATCTGTTTGATGCGTTAAGCGGGTTCTAAGTGTCAAGCCACTTGCATCTTTTAAAGTATTGTCTTGATCAACGCTTTCAAAACGCAGTCTAAAATCAAGATCAGTTTGCGAAGCTTGGCTTATTGAAGGCGCAGTGAAGCAACCCAGTATAAAAATAATAGGTAAGTTGTTCTTATAGTTAAGCATTTTGGTTCTCTAAGTTTTAATTATTAATACACATACCAAAGCAATAAATAAACACAGCGAAATACATTTCCAGACCATCACTGGATCGCGTTTCATTATTGAACTTTTATTAGCGGTACTTTCTAAATAAGGATTAGGTTTATTGATATCGTTTATAAACTCAGAAAAAGCTTGGTATCTGAGCTCAGGTTTAGGGGCAAGCGCCTTCATAAGGGCTTGATCTAACCAAAACGGAATATCGGCTCTGTATTTACGAATACTTGTGTAGTGCCAATGGCTATAATCTTTTGGCGCTACGTGGTTAAGTGGCAGTGGTTTGTAAGGTAATTTTGAGCACAATAACTCGTATGCAATAACGCCAAGTGAAAACAAATCACTCTTAAAATCGGCGTGCATAGTAATAAGTGTTTCGGGCGCGGTGTAGTCGGCTGTGCCTTGCGGGCAATCATCCGCAATTTGTTTAACCGACTCGTCCATAGCCGCAACACTTACTGTGCCGTAATCAATGAGCGTTACTTTTCCGTGCGCATCTATCATTACGTTATCGAGTTTTAAATCGCGATGTACCATATCGAGTCGCTGAAACGCCCTTAGTGCATGTACTATTTGTTCAATAATACTGCGTACTTGGGTTATTTCTGGGTGCGGCACGTCGTGCTTCCAATCACTCAGTGTTTGCCCGTCCATGTACTCACAAATATGATATAAAAAACGACTTTGCGATTGCGTACTCAGTACTTTCATTACGTTAAGGTGGTTTATGCGTTGTCCAACCCAGCCTTCTCTTATAAAGCCTTGAAGGTAGTGCACATCGTCTTCAAAATTAACCGAAGGTGCTTTTAAAACCACTGGCGGTATATCGGGCGCTTGTTGCACTAAATAAATATGCGAGCGACTACTGGCATGCAATTTACGAATAACCGTGTAGTCATCAATTTTTTGCCCAACATTAAGCGCAGGTGGAATTTTGCGACGAGTTAGCGAATGATAAAGCTCATCTAGTTTTTGCTCAGCAATGTTTTCTACTTTTACCAGTAAACAACTTACGTTGTCGTCACTGCCTCGCGCTAATGCAAGTTCGGTAATTGCTTTAGCTGCATTTTCTAAATTAGTGTGCTCATTAATTAATTTAGCTATATCACTACTTGGGAGCACATCGTGTACGCCATCGCAGGTTAATATATAAATATCGTTTGCTTTTAGGTCAACTTCGTAAACATCTATTTCTTGATGAAGTTGTGCTCCAAGCGCACGTGTTAGCGTATCGTTTACTTTGTGATCCCGTGTTATCGCCTCTATTTTAGTCCCGCGTAGGCGGGTAATACGCGTATCACCTAAGTGAAAGATATAACCCGTTGCCGACTTTAAAATAAGCGCTGTAAAAGTCGTCATCCAATCGGCTTGGCGCTGACCTAAGTGATTGTAATTAACCGATTGCGAATACAGCCACTGATTTAAACTTGCTAACACCTTCGACACTGACTTTTTAACCGCCCAACTTTCGGGGGTATTTAAATACTCATTTATAAAATGAGTAACCGAAAGTTGAGACGCTTGTTTAGCATTTTTTGCTGATGAACACCCATCGGCTAAGCAGGCAATAACGCCTTTAGACTCTTTTTCTTGCGCTTTGGTATTAAGAGCTGCAAACGCATCTTGGTTTTCTGCTTTTAACCCTTTTGCACTGTGCCCGCCAAATGAAACGTTGAGTTCATTTTTGAGTGCTTTAGCGTGGAGTGTTTCATCAAACATAGTCAATAATGCCTTAAGTCACTGAAATAAGTTCGACGGTGCCGTCTTCATTTACTTCGGTAATATGGCCATCTGGTTCTTTCATAAAAAATAGTGCAGCTAGGCCAAGTAATGCACTACCGGCAATAATGAAAAAGAAAGTTTGATAATCAACAAGTGACAATGCCGTTAAGTAAACTACCGCACCTACATTACCATAAGCCCCTGTCATACCAGCAATTTGCCCAGTTAAACGACGCTTAATTAGTGGTACTGCCGCAAATACTGCGCCTTCACCAGCTTGCACAAAGAACGAACATGCCATAGCGGCTACTACAGCAAGCCATAAAGGCCACGATGCATCAACCAAGCCCATTACAAAATAACCAACAGCAAGACCCATCGTAAGTACGATAAGTGTTATACGACGACCTAATTTATCTGAAATCCAACCACCACCTGGGCGAGATGCTAAGTTCATAAATGCATAAGCAGAGGCTAAAATACCGGCATACACCATATCAAGCGCAAACACATCCATAAAAAACAGCGGCAACATAGAAACAACCGCAAGCTCAGAACCAAAAGTTGTAAAATATAAAATATTTAAAACAGCCACTTGTTTAAACTCATAACGATGCGACTCAGGTACAGGCTCTTTAAAAATATGACCATTTACGTCAAAGGTTTTATATACTTCGTAAATATAAAGTAAGACTAAAAAAGCATACACAGCAAGCACAAAATTAGCCGAAATTAAGTTAGCACCGGTTGGCGAAAGCTTCCAAGTAAGTAATGCTAATGCGCCATACATAGGGATTTTCATAATAAGCAGTAATACAAAGTCGCCTTTACTAGTTACTTCCATTGCGCCTACTTTTTTAGGCTTAAAGTATGTACCGCCTTTTGGCGTATCGGTTACATTTAAGTACCAAATAACACCAAATATAACGCTTAATACACCGGTTAAACCTACTGCATAACGCCAGCCATCTTCGCCGCCAAACATTAGTGCAATAATTGGCAATAACATAGCCGCTGCTGCTGAGCCAAAGTTACCCCAACCGCCATAAATACCTTCTGCTATACCCAGCTCGTTAGCAGGAAACCATTCACTCACCATTCGAATGCCCACAACAAAGCCAGCACCAATAAAGCCTAAAGCAAAACGCGCTATTGCTGCTTGCTCAAATGTAGTTGCCATAGCAAACATAAAACATGGAATACTACAGCTAATAAGTAGTGCCGCGTAAACAATACGGGGACCAAATTTATCGGTTAGCATACCCACCACAACACGCGCTGGAATAGTTAACGCTACATTTAAAATTAGTAATGTTTTAACCTGTGCCATGGTAATACCAAGTGAACCCGCTATGGCACCTAATAAAGGAGCATGGTTAAACCATACAAAAAATGACACAAAAAAGACCATCCAACTCAGATGTAATACTTTCATTTTTCCGCTAAACGATATTAGGTTAAACCCAGAACTCGGTTGCATGTTTATTTTCCTCGTAAACGTATTATTGTTTTATTAATGCCCCACCCTTTTATATGAGTAGCAGCCCAATTTTTGTTAAATTTAAGTTAACCCGATATAGCAATTACTGAGCCACTAATTAAAAGCCATAAGTTTCATGTGGTTACATGCAACAGTTGTTTTTATACGTTATAGTTGCACTATATGAGTGAAGGGCTCTGGGTTGTTAGAGTGCAAATAAAAAGCGTTACTACTTGCTCTTGGATTTAACAACTTGGTATTGTTCAAAAAAAGAATGAGAAGTTTGAAAATGCAAAAAACACCGCTAACTTACCAGCAGCAACTGCGCTATTCTCGGCACATTATGCTCCCGCAGCTTGATATAGACGGACAAGAGCGACTATGGCAATCGCATGCTTTAATTATTGGTGTGGGTGGGCTTGGGTGTGCGGTAGGTCAATACTTAGCGGCATCTGGCGTTGGGACCCTTACCTTAGTTGATAACGATGAAATAGACGTGACCAACCTACAAAGGCAAATACTGTATAAAGAAAGTGATATTGGTAGCTCAAAATGCAGTGCTGCTAAAAAACAGCTTAACGCGCTTAATAGTGAAATAGATATAAACACTATTAAGGCATTTTTTGATGCAAGTACCTTTACAGAACAATTATTTAATAACATTGATATAGTGATTGATTGCTCAGATAACCTAGCAACGCGCAATGCACTTAATAGCGCCTGTTTTAAGGCTAAAGTTCCGCTGGTGTCAGGCTCTGCAATACGTATGGAAGGACAAGTCGCCTGTTTTACTATGGATGAAAACAGCCATTGTTATGGTTGTTTATCGCAATTTTTTAGTGAACAAACACAAAGCTGCTCTGAATCCGGCGTACTTTCCCCAATTGTGGGGCTAATAGGCAGTATTCAGGCTACTGAAGCGCTAAAAATGCTTGCTGGTTTACCCAGCGGCTTAGACAAACACTTATTGCTGGTGGATGGTTTAAGCATGGAGTTTAATCGTTTTAAAATAGCTAAAAACAGTCAATGTGCGGTGTGCAGCATTTAGTTATTCTAGATTGCTGATTGTTGTATAAAGCACATCGCCCACTTTAAAGTCGTTTTTGTCCCACACTCGTCTTGAAGCCAAGCAATACAATGTTTGCCCATCTACATTAAGCGTTAGCTGCCACTTATTATTAATAAGCTCAGCCTGAGTTAATATCGACTTTAAAACATTACTGTGCGTTGTTTGCTCAGGCTTTAACGCACTAAACGACATTTGCTCACTTTCTATAATTAGCTTATTACTGCTATCTATAAGTGCAGGAAGCACAAAAAGCGGTTGCTCACTTTGCTGTAATTGCAGTTGATATAGCCCGTAGTCTTCATCAAATTTAACCACATTGTAATTAATTAAGCTCAGCGGTGTTTGTCTATCGTTTGCATAAATAGCTTTTGCAACGTGTGCACTTGCACCTTGGTTTATCACCTTACCTTTATCAAGCTGAATAAGGGTATCGCAGCAAAATAGCAGCTCTTTTAATGAGTGACTTACTATTATAAATTTAATATTAAACTTAACTGCAAACTCGCTAAGTTTAGTGAGCGTTTTAAAGCGCAATGACCAATCAAGCGCACTAAAAGGCTCATCAAGCATTATAAATTTCTGACCGGCTAATAGCGTACGCGCAAATACTACACGTTGGCGTTCGCCACCCGATAAGCTTTGTACATCACGGTTTAGTAAATCTTGTAATTCAAGTGTTTTAACAACGTATTGAAGCGTTAAGCTGGTTTTTTTATTCCCACAGTGTTTTTGTGTAAACGCTAAATTACCTGCCACATCTAAATGAGGAAACAACGGGCACGATTGCAACTGAAGCGTAATACCGCGTTTATCGCTTGGCAACTCATGCACTGGCTGATTGTTTACATAAACACTTTTTGCAGGCTCTAAACCGCTAATACAACGCAGCAATGTTGACTTACCCGAGCCAGAAGGCCCGTAAACACCCAATACATTAAACGACTCAAGCTCAAGGTTTATATCTAAATCAAAATTATTGAGTGCTTTAAAAAGGCTTAACTTAATCATGTTATTGCTTAACCCCTACAATGCTTTTATTAAACTTAAATAACAGCACTAAACAGGCAAACGAAATAGCCAGTAAAATAAGTGAAAGCTGATGCGCCGCCGTATAATTTAACGATTCAACATGGTCATAAAGCGCAATAGACACCACCTGTGTTTGCCCCTGAATATTACCGCCAATCATTAATACCAAACCAAACTCACCCAATGTATGCGCAAAGCCTAAAGCAAATGCGCTACCAATACTGGGTTTTAAAAGCGGAATAATTAAATACACAAAGCGTTTAAACGGGCTTAACCCAAGCGCAATGGCAGCTTCGTTATAGGTTTGATTAATATGCTTAAACCCAGCCACAAGTGGCTGCATAACAAAAGGCAGCGAATAAAAAAGCGAGCCGATAACCACGCCCTGAAAACTAAACGCAAGCTGTGTACCCGTTAGCCAAAACCAAAACTGCCCAAAAGCGTGATCAGGCGAAAATAAAACAAGTAAGTAAAACCCTAATAACGTAGGTGGCAGCACTAAAGGCATTGCAATTAATGCCTCTAAAAATGGTTTAAATTTACCGTTATAGCCAGCGAGCTTGTAAGCCAGTGGAATACAAAATACAAGAAGGAGTACTGCGGTTATAAAGGCAAGTTTTATAGTTAACCACAGCGCGGTTAAATCACTTTGAAGCATTGTTGTCCTTTATTCTGTAACCTAATTCAATTAACTGCTGCTGCGTAGCCTCTGCCATTAAAAATTGCATAAGCTGCTGAGCGCTAGCACGCTTTTTAGTCGAGCTAATAATAACACCTTGTTGAATTATATCGGGATATTGATTTGTAGGCAGCACGGTGTAATCTAAATATTTTTGATCTTGCGTGTTACTGTAAGCCGCCTTTAGCGATGAAACAGCCACCAGCCCTACTCCTACATTACCACTTTCAACAAACTGAAACGCATGCGTAATATTATTCCCGTACACATAATTTACTGGCTTTTTAAAATGGTTATTAGCGTAGTGCTCTGAGGCACGCCCGTATGGTGAAAAACGCGGATTAGCAATGGCTACTTTATCATTTACTTTTTCAGCTTTTGGTTGCCACAAAGCAAGTTCGCCTAACGCGTAAGTGATTAAACTGCTTTGCTCGGCATAACCTTCTTTAATAAGTGATTGCGGTCGAAAATCGTCAGCCGATAAAAACACATCAAATGGCGCGCCATGCACTATTTGCGAATATAAAACACCGCTAGAAGCAGCTGATATTTTCACGTCAACATTAGGTAATGGGGATTTTTTTAGTAGGGTTTGCAATACAGTTTTAAAATTACTCGCTACGGCTACTTGCAGCGTTTCTTTTGCGTTTACGCTGCACGAAAGCATGCATGCTATACACAAAAAATAACCCAACCATGTATTGTAAAGCTTTGACATTATAAGTATTGTTTCAAAATAAAATGATTTAAGTAAGCAATATATATGAACGATGTTTGCAATGCACCCGGTTTATTACCAATTGAAACTGCAATACAAAATATACTTGGCTCAATAACGCCTGTTAAAGACGTTGAAACCATCACTATAATGCAAAGTGTTGATCGCGTTTTAGCAAGCGATGTTAAATCAACTATAAACGTACCAGCTCATAACAACTCCGCGATGGATGGCTATGCGCTGTGTATTTCAGATAAAAGCTTAACTTATACACAAGTAGGTAGCGTGTTTGCGGGTCAGGTTTTTGAAGAAACGCTTACCCCTGGTCAATGCGTAAGAATAATGACCGGCGCCGCCATTGCACCAGGCGCTAACGGCGTTGTAATGCAAGAAAACGCCTCGGTTGATGGCGATAAAATTACGTTTACTGCGCAACCTGAGCTAAATGAAAACGTGCGTTTTGCTGGTGAAGATATTGCAATTGACGATGTTATTTTAAAAGCAGGCGATAAATTAAAAGCCGTTGATGTGGGATTACTTGCATCTTTAGGGATTGCCAATATAGACGTGGTAAGAACCTTAAAAATAGCCGTGCTTTCTACTGGTGATGAGCTAATAGAACCTGGTCAGCCGCTTAAGCAAGGTGCTATTTTTGAAAGTAACCGCGCTGTTATTATTAGTGCGCTGCAACAAAACAATATCGACGTGATTGATTTAGGAATTATTCCTGATGACAAAGAACTCATCACTAATGCATTTTTAAAAGCGAACGAACTTGCCGATGCCGTAATAAGCTCAGGCGGTGTATCGGTTGGTGAAGCCGACTTTACTAAAGAAGTGCTCAACGAAATTGGCGAAATTCACTTTTGGAAAATAGCCATGAAACCAGGCAAACCTTTTGCCTTTGGTAAACTAAGTAACAGTTACTTTTTTGGCTTGCCAGGTAACCCTGTGTCGGCTGCTGTTACGTTTAATCAGTTAGTAGAGCCGGCACTGCAAAAGCTGTCGGGTCTTGGTGAAGTAAACCCTAAAATGCGTTTTAACGCTGTTACTACATCCGTTATTAAAAAGCGCCCAGGAAGAGCCGACTTTCAGCGAGGTACAGCAACAATTAACGAGCAAGGTGACTTGGTGGTTGCCCCGTTTAATAAACAGGGCTCGGGTGTACTTTCGTCGCTTAGTAAAGCTAACTGCTTAATTGTAGTGCCAGCACAAAGCGGCAATATCGAAAAAGGCGCAACAGTAAGTATTGAGTTGTTATAAAGTATTGAGGTGTTATAAAGTATTGAGGTGTTATAAAGCCTAACACGCTACAGCTAACTGTATAATTTAGCTGTAGCGCTACTCTAATTTAAAATATTTTTATGTTTAGAGTTTGAATTAAACAATTTAACTTTTCGCTACGTCCTACAAAGTCTTCTTTGCTCAATCTATTAACACACTTTAGCGCATTTTTAGTCGCAAAGTATCTGTCATAACTTAGGCTTCTTTCGCATTTAACACTATACGTTGAGGGCCAAGAGCCACCAGCACCTGTTGCTACTCCAACAACATTACATGTAGCATCTATATACTGCTCCCATGCTGATATTTGCGCTTTAACTGCATCTACTTGGTAATCGTCATTTAGTTGTGGGTAGATTTCATCCATCATTTTACTGATTTTAGTTTTGTATCTATTGCCCTCTAAATTATAAGTATTGCCGGTGTGCATTGCACCGCCTTCTGGCCAACCATCAGCGCTTTGTGCAAATGCGCCAAATGATGAAATAGCAAAAGCAAACCCAATAATAATTTTATTCA